>NZ_JBHWBP010000123.1:0-20417 GCF_042735575.1 Streptomyces sp. NPDC059564
CCGCAGTAGTTCCGTCACCCTCCCCCAGCCGAAGCCCCCTTCACCACCCGACGCCCCGAAGAGCTGAGCGCACATGGCCACCCCGGACCTCCCCTGCCCCTGCGGGCTGCCCGCCGCCTACCCGGCGTGCTGCGGCCGCTTCCACTCGGGCGACCGGCAGGCGCCGACCGCCGAGCTGCTGATGCGTTCCCGCTTCAGCGCCTTCGCGGTCGGTGACACCGCCTACCTGTTGCGGTCCTGGCACCCCTCGACCCGCCCGGCCCGGCTCGACCTGGATCCCGGGCAGCGCTGGGAGCGGCTGGAGATCCTCGCCACCGAGCGCGGCGGGATGTTCGAGACGGAGGGGTCGGTGGAGTTCCGGGCGCACTACCGCGAGGGCGGCCACACGGGCTCGCTGCGCGAGCACAGCGCCTTCTCCCGCGAGGCGGGGGCCTGGGTCTACGTCGGCCCCCTCTCCCCCGTCGAGTTCGACTGACCCCGCGCCCCGGTCAGGGCGAAGTCGAGGCTGGTGCGGTACCAGTGGACCTCGTCCGGCGGCTCCGCCAGCAGCAGCCGGTGGGCCACCGCCGCGGCCGCCGGGGCCTGTGGGTGACCGTAGGGCGGGGGCGGCGCGAGCGCGGCCAGTACGATCCGTTCCGCCGGGTCGGGGACGGCCTGGCGCACGTCCGGCTCGGGGAGTACGGAGGCCAGCACGGCGGCCCGCTCCCACGGGTCGGCGGTTCCTCTCAGCAGCAGCCCCACATGCCGCCCCCGCCAGCGGCGCGGGCGCAGATCCGCCCCGGCCGCCACCAGCTCGCGGTCCTGCGGTGGTGCGGCCCCGGTCAGCATCCCCGGCTCCCGGGCGGCGAACTCCCTCAGCTCCCCGGCCAGATAGAGCCAGACGACGGCCCGGTAGCGGTTGATCCGGTAGCCGACGGGGGTGAGGTGCCCGCAGCGCGCGAGCCGGGTGAACCGGCTCGGGCCGGTCCCCAGCACCTCCGCCCCCGCATCGGCGCCGGCCACGGTCTCGACCCGCTCCCGCAGGGCCTGCGGGAACCCCTCCTGCGCCCTGACCCGGTCCAGCTCGGCCCGGGCGAAGCGGGCGGCTCCGCTCGGCGCCCGGGGGCCGGCGCGCACCAGCCCCAGCTGGACGGCCCGGGCGAACTCGCTCCGGCGCAGGCCCAGTTCCCCGGCCGCGCGGACGCCGCCCAGCAGTTCCTGCGGCCGCGCGTCTCCCCGTACCTCCGGCCGGAGATCAGGTCCGGGCTCCTCCCGGAGATCCTCATCGACCGACGCCGACGCACGCTCCAGCGCTTCCACCTTCATCACGGTCCTCCCCCACGAGTGGCGATCACTCTGTGTGAAGACCGTAACTCAGCGCGACGACACCGTGCGAGGCCTGTGGATAACTCCGCGAGGCACCCCCCGGGCCAACTCCGCGCGCCGACTCAGCGCGCCAACTCAGCGCGCCAACTCAGCTGTCAGCCCCCCGTGATCCGCCGCTCCGCGACGCCCAGGTGCTCCCCCACCCGGTTGACCAGCAGCGTCATCTCGTACGCCACCTGCACGATGTCGGCTTCCGCCGCGCTCAGCGCGCACAGGCAGCTGCCCGAGCCGGCCGCGACGACGAACAGGAACCCCTCGTCGTACTCGACCATGGTCTGGCGCACCTCACCCGCCCGGAAGTGCCGTCCGGACCCCTTCGCCAGACTCTGCAGCCCGGCCGCGACGGCCGCGAGGTGCTCGGCGTCCTCCCGCGCCAGCCCGGCGCTCGCCGCCGTCACCAGCCCGTCGTTCGACAGCACCACCGCGTGACGGACCTGCTGGACCCTGCGCGTCAGATCGTCCAGCAACCAGTCGAGCTGCTTGTCCAGTGCCATTTCCAGCCCCTCCCCGTTGACGCGGCCGACGTGGCCGCGCCCCACCCCGCTTGGTCGTGGCGCAAGCCTTCCCCACCAGGGCCTTTCCGGCAAGGAGGATGGACCCATGGCACAGAAGATGACTCAAGAGGAATGGCGGGCGTTCGTCTCGCACTCCACCCGCACCGGAAAGCTGTCCACCGTCCGCGAGGACGGAAGCCCTCACATCGCTCCCATCTGGTTCGTTCTCGACGGTGATTCCTTCGTGTTCAACACCGGCGGCAACACCGTCAAGGGGCGGAATCTGGCCCGTGACGGCCGCGTCGCCCTCTGCGTGGACGACGACCGGCCGCCCTTCTCCTACGTCGTCCTCCAGGGACGCGCCCACATCAGCGACGACGTGGACGACATGCTGCCGTGGGCGACGCGGATCGGTGCCCGCTACATGGGCGAGGAGCACGGGGAGGCCTTCGGCCGCCGCAACGCCGTCCCCGGCGAACTCCTCGTCCGCGTCCCCATCGACAAGGTGATCGCGGTGGCCGGCATCGCCGAGTAACCGACGGCCTCCGGGTCCGGTACCGCGTCACACGGGATCGGCCTGCGGCCCGACCGAGTCCAGCAGCCGGGCGGTGTGCATCCGCCCGGCGTACTCGACGAGCCGGATCAGCACTTCCTTCCCCGAGTCCTTGTCCCGGGCGTCGCACAGCACCACCGGTGTCCCCTGCTCCAGGTCCAGCGCCCGCGCCACCTCGTTCGCCCCGTAACGGCGGGCGTTGGCGAAACAGTTGACGGCCACCACGAACGGGATCCGCCGGTGCTCGAAGTAGTCCACCGCGGGGAAGCAGTCCTCCAGCCGCCGCGTGTCGGCGAGGACGACCGCACCCAGAGCCCCCTGCGAGAGCTCGTCCCAGAGGAACCAGAACCGGTCCTGGCCCGGCGTCCCGAACAGGTACAGGGACAGTCCGGACCGGATCGTGATCCGGCCGAAGTCCATGGCCACGGTGGTCGTGGTCTTCTTCTCGACGCCGTCGGTGTCGTCGACGCGTTCGCCCGCCTCGCTCAGCAGCTCCTCCGTCCGCAGCGGTCTGATCTCGCTGACCGCGCCCACGAGCGTGGTCTTGCCGACCCCGAAGCCGCCCGCCACCAGGATCTTCAAGGCGAGCGCGGCCAGTTCCTCGTCCGTCCCGGAACCCCCCGGTCCCGCCGCTCCGTCGTCGTGCAGTCCCATCACAGCGCTCGCAACCCTTCGATGACTTCCCGCAGAATCCGCATCTCCGGCAGCCGGGCAGGCGGAACCGGACGGCTGACCTTGACGTGCCCCGCCTCCAGCAGGTCCCCCAGCAGCACCCGCACCACCCCCACCGGCAGGTCCGCGTCGGCGGCCAGCTCGGCCACCGACTGCGTCTCGTCCCGGCAGAGCCCGAGCAGCGCCCGGTGCTCCGGGCCGAGCAGCGACTCCTCCCCCGCGCCCGCCGCGGCCGGGTCGACCACGACCAGCGCGATGAGGTCGAAGCGCACCCCGTGGGGTCCCGGCTTCGTGCGCCCGCCCGTCATCGCGTACGGGCGCACCAGCGGGCCCGCCTCGGCGTCGTACCACTGGCCGTTCATCCGCCGGACCGCCGCTCTCACCCGGCGGCCGGCGGGCGGGCCGCGAACCGGGGCGGGGTGTACAGGTGCTCGCCGACCCGCTTGACCAGCCGGGCCATCTCGTAGGCGATCAGCCCGATGTCGGCCCCGGCCGCGCTGAGGACGGCCAGGCAGGAGCCGTCACCGGCGGCGGCCACGAACAGGAACCCCTCGTCCATCTCCACCATCGTCTGGCGCACGCCCCCGGCGTGGAAGTGCCGGCCCGCGCCCTTGGCGAGGCTGTGGAAGCCGGAGGCCACGGCCGCCAGGTGCTCGGCGTCCTCCCGGCTCAGCGCACGGGAGGAGCCCACGGCCAGCCCGTCGTTGGACAGGACCACGGCGTGCCGGACCTCGCGGACCCGCGTCACGAGGTCGTCCAGCAGCCAGTCCAGTTCGCCGGACCGGCGGATCCCTTCGGGGTCGGTCCTGTGGTCGACGCCGTGGTCGACGCCGCGGCCGGTCCCGTGGCCGGTTCCGTGCCCGGTCCCGTGGCCGGTTCTGTGGTGTTCGATCATCACACTTCTCCTTCGCTGCCTGCGTGGGGGCCGCTGTTCGCGTTCGCGTTCTCCCGGGACCCGCGGTCCCAGCCCGCCCGGTAGGCCGCCATCCGGTCCCGGGCCTGCTCCGGGCTGCGGCCCGGGGCCTCCGCCTCGGTCCGGCCGCCCTCGGAGGGGGCCTGCGCGGCGGGTGCCTCGCGCAGCTGCGGGACCAGGCTGGCCTGGCGCACCCGGCGCGGCAGTTCCGTCACCGACCCGGCGGCGGGGCCGGGCGCGGGTGCGCCGACGGGCGCGGACTCCGGGTGCGTACGGGTACCCGCGCCACCGGGGCCGCGCGGCCGGAGCGGGGCGACCGGGGCGGAACGCGGCTCGTGCCGTACGGGGGCGCGCTCCGCGGCGGAGACGGGGGCCGGGGGGAGGACGGGCGCCGGCGCGGGGGGCCGGCCGGGCGACGGGATGCCGCGCACGGTCTCTCGTACGGCACTCTCGGCAGGGGACCGCCGCCGCTCCTCCTCATCGGCCCGGGGCGCGGTCCCGGCCGTGGCCTCCGGATCGGGCGCGCCGGCTTCGAGTGCGCCCTGGAGGAGGGAGTTGGGCAGCAGCACGACCGCGGTGGTGCCTCCGTAAGGCGACGGGCGCAGGTGCACCCGCACCCCGTGGCGGGACGCGAGGCGGCTGACGACGAAGAGGCCGAGGCGGTCGCTGTCGAAGAGGTCGAGGTCCTCGGAGTGCTCGATCCGGCGGTTGGCCGCCGCCAGCACCTCGCGGCCCATGCCGAGTCCCCTGTCCTCGACCTCCAGGACGTATCCGGCGCCGACGGGTTCGCCGCTGACGCGGACCTTGGTGTGCGGCGGGGAGAACTGGGTGGCGTTCTCGATGAGTTCGGCGAGGAGGTGGGTGAGGTCGGCCACCGACCCGCCGGTGACGGCGGCTTCGGCGAGGCCGCGTACCTCGACGCGGGGGTAGTCCTCGATCTCGGACACGGCGGCGCGCACCACGTTGGTCAGCGGGACCGGCATCCGCCAGGCCCGGCCCGGAGCGGCGCCGGAGAGGATGATCAGGCTTTCCGCGTGGCGGCGCATGCGGGTGGTGAGGTGGTCGAGGCGGAAGAGGTCGCCGAGCTCGCCGGGGTCGTCGGCGCGGCGTTCCATCGAGTCGAGCAGGGTGAGCTGCTTGTGGACCAGGACCTGGCTGCGGCGGGCGAGGTTGACGAAGACGCCGCTCACCCCGCTGGCGAGTTCGGCGCGTTCGACGGCGGCACTGAGAGCGGCCCGGTGGACGGTGGACAGGGCCGCGCCGACCTGGGTGATCTCGTCCTCGGCGGGCGGCCCGGGCGGGGTCTCGGTCTCGACGTCGACCTCCTGGCCGGCGCGCAGCCGGTCCATGGCGTGCGGGAGCTTGCGGTGGGCGATCTCCAGGGCGGTGTTGCGCAGGGAGACGAGCTCGACGACCAGGGCGCGGCCGATGCGGACGGAGATGACGAGCGAGGCGGCGACGGCGGCCAGGCCCAGCAGCACGGCGGCCCCGGCGGGGCTGAGGACCCCGTCGGCGAGCGGGTCGGCGCGGTCCGCCGTCCCGTCCCGCGCGGTCTGCCGGATCTCGCGCATCGAGCCGCTGACGCTCGTGTACGCGGCTTCCCAGCCGGCGGGCGCCCCGCGCGGGGCCTCCCGAGCGGCCGGGGCGGCGGTCAGTGCCTTGTCCTCGGCGCCCGTGAGCTCGGCGTAGGAGGCGCCCCTCGCCACGGACTCCCAGGCGGCGCGCTGGGCCGCGGGCAGGTCGGCCGCGGTGGCGGCGGTCAGTGCGCGGCGGGTCTCGACGGCTCCGGTCAGGCGGCGCAGCGCGTCGGCGTCGCGCGGGCCCGGCAGCGCGAGCAGCGCGTCCTCGCGGGACAGCATCTCCCCGGCGCGGGCGAACTCCAGCAGGACCCGGGCGTCGGGGCCGAGTTCGGCGTCCTGGGCGCCGCTGAGGGCGCCCTCCGCGGCGAGGGCGGAGTCGGCCACGCGGGTGTAGGTCTCGTAGGCGGCGTCCGGGGTCGCGCGGCGCTCGGCGACGTCCTTGCGGGCCGCGCCGAGCCCTCCCGCTCCGGCGACGAAGGCGCCGAGCCGGGCGACCACGTCGGGGCGGTAGTCGCCGGATTCGGCGACGGTGTGTGCGTCGCCGAGGCGGAGCCGCCGTACCGCGTCGTCGGTGCGCCGGGCCTGCTGTTCGAGGGCGGCGGCCTGGTCGGCGGCCGTGGCCGGGTCGGCCAGGAAGCGGACGGCGGCGCGGCGTTCGGCCTGCAGCTCGGTGAGAACGGCGGCGAGGGGGGTGCGTATCTCGGAGTCGGCCTGGCGGACGCGGCTGAGGCGGGCGACGTCCTGGGCGGTGCTGACGGTGGCGAAGGCCCAGAGGGCGAGCAGGGAGACGACCGGGACCATCAGCAGGGAGACGATCTTCGCGCGGACGGTGGCGGGCCGCAGCCGGATCCGGGGGCGCGCGGCGGCGGGCACGCCCCCGGCCGGGAGGGTACGCGGGTCCGGGCCCGGCGCCTCTTCGGCGGGGGGACCGGCGTGCGCCCGGCGGCCGCGCGCCGGGGGCACGGGCGGCCGCGGGGCGGCCGCTTCCGGTCTTCTGCGGGGTGTGCGCATGGGTTCCTCGTTCCGGGCGGTACGTGTCGGGAGGGGGCGGCGGTGAGCTCAGCGGGCGGGGACGGCGCCCTGCCCCGGACGGACCGGGGCGCCCGCCGCTCCTTGGGCGCCCGGGGCGGACGCCGTCGCGGCCCGCTCGTCGGCGGTCGGGGACAGCGCCACGAAGGCGGCGGTGATGAACAGGTAGGAGCCGAGCCCGACCGCGAGCGGGAAGATGAACTGCAGCGCGGTGGCTCCGGGCAGGGCCTGGTCCGAGGGGGCGACGCGGACGGATACGGCCAGCATCCCGGTGTAGTGCATGCTGCTGACGGCCAGGCCCATGACGAGCGAGGCGACGGCGACGGCCGCCGCGGACTTGATGTTGAGCGCGGCCCAGAGGGCCGCGGTGGCGGCGACGACGGCGATGGCGACCGAGAGCCCGACGGTGAGCGGGTCGTAGCCGATCCGGCCGTGCAGGCGCAGGGCGGCCATGCCGAGGTAGTGCATGCTCGCGACGCCGAGTCCGGTGGTCAGGCCGCCGAGGACGAGGGACCGGCCGCGCGCCTTGCCGTAGCCGACGGCGAAGACGCCGGCGCCCACGACGAGCATCGCGACGAGCAGGCTGAGGACGGTCAGCGGCACGTTGTAGTGGATCTCGGTGCCGGTGACGTGGAAGCCGAGCATCGCGACGAAGTGCATCGTCCAGATGCCGGTGCCGATGGCGGAGGCGGCCGTGAGGAGCCAGTTGCGGCGGGAGGTTCCGGTCGCGGCGAGCGCGCGGACGGTGCAGCGCAGGCCGAGGGCGGCGCCGATCGATGCCATCACATATGACAGTGCGGGTGTCAGCCAGCCATAGGCGGCGTGGTCCAGGTGTCCCATGGCCACGGGACGCTAGTCCGGGTGAGGGCACGAACACGGGGAGCATTTCGAAAGCCGCTGGAACTGCTGGAATATGACAGAGCTACGTTCATCTCCGATCACACCACGTGCCACCTTGCACACGCCCCGCAGGCGGCACCGGTGCGGGATCATGGGGGCATGAGCCCTATGAGCCGTACGAACGAAGACCACACGCGCGTGCAGGAGTTCTTCGGGTCGCGCGCCGCCGACTGGGACCGCAAGTTCCCCGAGGACGGCCCCGCCTTCGCGACCGCCGTGCGCGAGTTCGGCGTGGGCCCCGGCGACCGGGTGCTCGACGCGGGCTGTGGCACCGGCCGGGCCCTGACCCCGCTGCGCGCGGCGGTCGGGCCGTCCGGAACCGTGCTCGGCGTGGACCTCACCGAGCGGATGCTGACCGCCGCCCGGGAGGCCGGGCGGGGGGCCGACGGCACGCTGCTGCGCGCGGACGTGGCCCGGCTGCCGCTGCGCGACGGGGTCCTGGACGCGGTGTTCGCGGCGGGGCTCATCGCGCACCTGCCCGACCCGGCGGCGAACCTGCGCGAGCTCGCGCGTGTGGTGCGCCCCGGCGGCCGGCTCGCACTGTTTCACCCGATCGGGCGAGCCGCGCTCGCCGCACGCCACGGCCGCGAGCTGACCCCGGACGACCTGCGGGCGGAGCACAACCTCCGCCCGCTGCTGTCCGGTTCGGGCTGGGACATGACCTCGTACGCCGACGAGGACGCCCGCTTCCTGGTCCTGGCGGCCCGCCGCCCCTGAGGCATTCCTCTCCTACGTCGGCCCGCGCGCCGGGGCCCCCACGGCACCCGGGGGCTACGCGGGAGGCTGGGCCTCGGCTCCGGCCGGCCGGCGCGGGTGCGGCACGGGGCAGCCGCCCGCGCCGGGTACGGGGAACGTACCGAGCTCGCCGACGTCGTAGCCGTCGGGGTAGCCCTTGATCTCCGGGTTCTGACGGACGTAGTGCGGTGCGCTGCGGGGCGGCAGCAGCCGTACCGTGCGGCCGCGCAGCCACAGGGCGCCGCGGACCAACCGCCGCAGACCGGGGCGCGGGGGCTCGTAGCGGAAGGCGCTGAGCAGCGGCTCGTCGAGCAGGGCGAGGCTCGCCTTGCGCACGGCGGGGGCCAGGGGTGCCGGGTACCAGGACGCCATCAGGTCGAGGGTGGAGTCGGCGACCTTGCGGCCGCCTTCGTCCCAGCCGAAATGGGCCCGCTCGTAGGCGTTCAGGGTGGTTTCGAACTCCTCGTACGAGCCCGGAACGTCCCGGATGCCGAGGTGCCTGCCGAGGGTGGCGTAGTAGTTGGCGCAGGCCCGGCGCTCGTGGTGGGTCAGCGGGCGCCAGCCGTAGGCCTCGATCCAGCGGGTGGGGATGACCACGAACGTGCACAGGACGTAGCGCATGTCGTCGTTCGAGATGTCGTAGCTGCGGTGCATCTGGTTGACGCGGCGGATCGCGGTGCGCGCCGTGTCGCTGTCGAAACCGTGCTCCACGACCGCGTCGAGGAGCAGCGCGGTGTCGTCGTAGCGCTTCTGGGCGCGCTCGGTGAACTCGGCGGTCTCGGCGAGGAGGGCGCCGATGGCGGGAACGGCGTACGTGCGGAGGAGCGCGAGTTCCAGGGCGCGCGAGAAGTCCCAGGGGAACTCGTAGGTGGCGGTGAGCCGGTAGATGGCCAGGAAGTCCTTGTCGGGGTCGAGGCGGAGGATCTCCCTGAGCCGGTCGTAACGCTGCACCGGTGTCCCTTTCTGTGGCGGGTGCCCAACTCTACGTGCAGGTAGCGGGCTTGAAAATCGGCCGCCGTGGACTCTCGACGTGCGTGTTACCCGCTGGTTAAGGTGCGCCGACGACAGAGCGATCGGGAGGCCACGTGTCCGACGAGGAGGACGGGGGCTCGCTGTACGTGCTGACCGCCGTACTGCTGACCCCCACGCAGTTCCCGGCGGTGTTCGGCGACGATTTCCCGGAGGCCTGTGCCCTGCTGGGCGTGCCACCGGTCGCCGACGGGTACGGGCTGGTGCTCGGGCAGGACGAGGAGGGCGCGCGCTGGACGGTCGTCGTGGACGACGTCTCGCTCGTGGCCACCGCCATCGCCTCGTGGGACTGCGGCATGGAGTACGACCTGTCTCCGGACGAGCGGACGATCGTGGTCTCGCTGGCGGGCTGGCCACTGGAGCTGACGGTGGCGGCGCCGGGCATTCCGGAACCGCACGATCCGGAGCAGGGCGCGGACGGCACCGGGCGGGTGCCGCTGGCTCCGCCCTCGGGGGCGGCCTGGGGGCCCGTGCAGCGGCGCCTGGGTGCGGACCAGATCGCCCGGGAGTGGGCGGACTGGCGTGAGCGCGTCGCGACGGACGGCGGGGCGGCGGCCGCGGCGCATCCCGGGCTGGCGCGGGCGCTGCGGGAGGCCTCGGCGTACACCCGGCAGGCACCGCCGCCGGGCCGGGTCCGGTCCGCCTTCGCCGGCGAGGGCGCGCGGACGGTCCGGGCCGACGGGCCCGGCTGGTCGCTGGTGGCCCGGACCGGCGACGCGGCTTTCGTCCTGCTGGACGAGGAACCCGGTGAGGTCCTGGCCGTGCCCCGGGCGGGCGGCCCCGACCTGCCGGAACTCCCCGAGCTCTCCGAGCTGCTGGCGGCACTGGACCGCGTCGCCATCCGCCCGGCCTGACACCCGCGGCGGCGGGTTCCGGCGCCGCGGCCTTTCGGGGGATCCGTCGGCCGTCGCCGTGGCCGTCGCCGTCAGACGCGTTCGAGCGGGACGTGCGGCGGTGCCGGGAGGGTGACCTCGATGGTGTCGCCGGGGTGGATCGTGCCGCCCTGCCGGACGACGCCCATGATCCCGGCCTTGCGGACCACCCGGCCGTCCTCGTCGCGGCCGACGACCTGCTTGAGCAGCCCGTCCTGGAAGGCGTTGATCTGCGGGCACGGGTTGCGCAGGCCCGTCACCTCCACCACCGCCTCCTCGCCGAGGCGCAGGAGCGTGCCGGTCGGCAGGGCGTGCAGGTCTATGCCTTCCGTGGTCACGTTCTCCCCGAGCTCGCCCGGTTCGACGCTGAACCCCGCCGTGGCCACCTCGTCGAAGAGCTCGCGGTGGATCAGGTGCACCTGCCGAAGGTTCGGCTGCGTCGGATCCGCCGCAACCCGCGAGCGGTGCTTGACCGTGACGCCCGCGTGCACATCGCCCTCCACACCCAGTCCGGCGAGCAGGGTGATGCTCGCCCGGTTGGGTTTGGTGAAGGAGTATTCGGGGTTGCTGCTGACCGCCGCGATCTGTGCGGTGTTCCGGTAAGCGGTGTTCATATGAGGCGTCCCCCCTGCGGCCGCCTTCAGCGGCCGAGCTGCTTCCTGGATATACCCCGCAGACGGCGCTTCTGGGAGGAGTCCAGCAGGAGATAGGCCACGACCGGGACCCCGACCAGGACCGCCAGTCCCGCCCAGAACCCGAGCAGGGTGTACAGCACGATGGCTGCCACGACCGCGCCGACCGCGATCTTCGCGCCCTTCGACATCTGCGGACACCTCCTCCTTCTTCTTCCACGTCATCTGCCTACTTGCACAACGCGCGGTCGGGAGCGTGCGTTCCCGGCCGCCGGAGCAGCTCGCGCGGTGACCCGGGTCACCGGGTCGCCGTGGCCCGGGAGCCCCTCGTGTGGGTCACTCCCGGCCGCCCCGCCCCGCCCCGCCCCCGTAGTCGCGTCTGGGGATTGCGTGCGCTCCGAGATCTCCGGCCTGCTCCACTGTGCGGCCGTCTTCCTGCCCGCGGACCCTCCCCGCGACGGCCGGATCGCCTTCTGGCGGCCCGACGGCCGGGACCCCTTCGACGGAGCGGCCTGCGAGGAGCTCCCCGTCGTCACCCCGGAGCCGGGCCGCGCCACCGTCCGCGCCCTCGTACTGCCCGTCGGCACCTCCCTGCCCGCCCTCACCCCGGCCCGGACGTCCGCCGCCGCCACCTCCGCCGGGCCCGCGTCCAGCACCCCCTCCGGCGCGTTCCGGGGCGCCGCCGCGCTGCTGGACGGCGAGGTGCCGCCGGGACTGGCCGAGGAGGCGGCGGCCCTGACACCCCTGCCCCCACCGGACACCCCGGAGCCACGCCCCGGCACCCGGCCCGGGACGCACATCGGGATTCCGAGTCCGGCCCCAGGCAGGTTTCGGCGTGGTCTGGCCGACGTAGCGCTTGTCGGGGGGCGGTGGCCGCACCACGATGGGGGCGCTCCGCGTACCGCGGCGCCACGGGCCCTCGGGAGGGTGACATGGGCGATCCGTCGTTGGCGCTGCCGGGCGGGGCCGATCCCGTCGAGCGCACGCGCGTGCTGCGGCGGGCGCACGACGCCTTCACCCTGGACGGGCGCGTCGAGGCCCCGGTCCGGACGGTGATCGCGAAGTCCTGGCGGCGGTGCGCGCGGGCCCGGGTCAGCCCGGAGTGCGCGCCCCGGCTGGAGCTGGCGGAGGCGGACCTCGGGAGCTACCGCGCGCAGCACCCCCTGTCCCGGGTGATGCCGCTCGTCCGGGACCTCGTAGGGACGTTCGCGGCGCACGGGGCCCATCTGCTCGCGGTGTGCGACGCGCGGGGCGGGCTGCTGTGGGTCGAGGGGGAATCCGCCACCCTGCGGCGGGCCGAGCGGCTGGGCTTCGTACCGGGGGCGCGCTGGGCGGAGACCGCGATGGGAACCAACGCGCCCGGCACGGCGGTCGCGCTCGGGGAACCCGTACAGGTCTTCGGAGCCGAGCACTTCAGCCGGCTCGTGCACCCCTGGACCTGCGCGGCGGCCCCCGTCCGGGACCCCGCCACCGGGCAGGTGCTCGGCGCCGTCGACATCACCGGCGGCGACGGACTGGCACACCCGCACTCGCTGGCGTTCGTCCAGGCGGTGGCCCGGGCCGCCGAGGCCCAGCTGGCCCTGCTCGCACCGCCACCCGAGGCCACCGAGCCGGACCGCCTCACGGCACTCGGCCGCGACGAGGCGCTGCTGGTGCTCGGCGGCCGCCGGATCACCCTGGGGCGGCGGCACAGCGAGATCATGGCCCTGCTCGCACACCACCCCGAGGGGCTGTCGGGGGAGGAACTGGCCTACGCCCTGTACGAGGACGAGTCCGTCTCGGCGGTGACCCTGCGGGCAGAGGTGTCCCGGCTGCGCACCCTGCTCGGCGCCGGGAACCTGCTCTCCCGCCCCTACCGGACCGCCGCCCCGCTGGAGGCCGACTTCACCGCCGTGACCCGGCACTTGGCGGCGGGCGCCGTCTCTTCGGCCCTCACCCGGTACCCGGGCCCCCTGCTGCCGTCCTCCGGCGCGCCCGGCGTCGTACGGCTGCGGCGGCGGATCGAGGACCAGGCGCGGGCGGCGGTGATCGCACGGGCGGACGCGGGGCTGCTGGCCGACTGGGTGTGCGGTCCGTGGGGCGCGGACGACCCGGCGGTGTGGCGGGCGCTCGCCGCGGCCCTGCCTCCCCGGGACCGGCCGGCCGCGCTGGCCCGCGTACGGGCCCTCGACGCGGAACTCGGCACCGGCCCGGCGGAGTTCCCCCGGGGGCGTGCAACGTACCCGCAACCTGCCCGCCCCTAGCGTCCTCCCCGAGCGCCGTCCGACGGTGGCCGGCGCCCGGCAAGGGGAGGAACACCATGGCCCGTTACGCTGCGCCCGGTACCGAGGGCGCGCTGATGTCCTACGCGTCCCGCTACAGCCACTTCATCGGCGGCGAGTACGTCGAACCCGCGCGGGGCCAGTACTTCGAGAACCCCTCCCCCGTCACCGGCCGGCCCTTCACCGAGGTCGCGCGGGGCACGGCGGAGGACGTGGAACGCGCCCTGGACGCGGCGCACGCGGCGGCTCCGGCCTGGGGGCGCACCTCGGCCGGCGAGCGCTCCACGATCCTGCTGCGGATCGCGGACCGGATGGAGCAGAACCTGGAGGCCCTCGCGGTCGCGGAGACCTGGGAGAACGGCAAGCCGATCCGCGAGACCCTCGCCGCGGACATGCCGCTGGCGATCGACCAGTTCCGCTACTTCGCGGGCGCGCTGCGCGCCCAGGAGGGGGCGCTCAGCCAGCTCGACGACGACACGGTGGCCTACCACTTCCACGAGCCGCTGGGCGTGGTCGCCCAGATCATCCCGTGGAACTTCCCGATCCTGATGGCCGTGTGGAAGCTCGCCCCGGCGCTCGCGGCCGGCAACGCGGTGGTCCTCAAGCCCGCCGAGCAGACGCCCGCCTCGGTGCACTACTGGCTGAGCCTGGTGTCCGACCTGCTGCCGCCGGGCGTGCTCAACATCGTCAACGGCTTCGGCGAGGAGGCGGGCAAGCCCCTCGCGTCGAGCCCGCGGGTGGCGAAGGTCGCGTTCACCGGGGAGACCTCCACGGGGCGCCTGATCATGCAGTACGCGGCCGAGCACCTGAAGCCGGTCACCCTCGAACTCGGCGGCAAGAGCCCCAACCTGTTCTTCGACGACATCTGGACGACCGACGACGACCTGCGCGACAAGGCCCTGGAGGGCTTCACGATGTTCGCGCTGAACCAGGGCGAGGTCTGCACGAGCCCCTCGCGCGCGCTGATCGAACGCGGCCGCTACGGCGACTTCCTGGACGCGGCGGTCGCCCGCACGGAACTGATCGTCCCGGGCCACCCGCTGGACACGGACACGATGATCGGCGCGCAGGCCTCCGAGGAACAGCTGAAGAAGGTCCTGTCGTACGTGGAGATCGGCCGGCAGGAGGGCGCCAAGCTGCTCACCGGCGGCATGCAGCACGAGCTGGAGGGCGAACTGGCGGGCGGCTTCTACGTCCAGCCGACCATCTTCGAGGGCGACAACCGGATGCGGATCTTCCAGGAGGAGATCTTCGGGCCGGTGGTGTCGGTGACCTCCTTCGAGGACTTCGACGACGCGGTCCGCATCGCCAACGACACGGCGTACGGCCTGGGCGCGGGCGTCTGGACCCGCGACATCAACACGGCGTACCGCGCGGGCCGCGCCATCCAGGCGGGCCGCGTCTGGACGAACTGCTACCACGCCTACCCGGCACACGCCGCCTTCGGCGGCTACAAGCAGTCGGGCATCGGCCGCGAAACCCACAAGATGATGCTGGAGCACTACCAGCAGACCAAAAACCTCCTGGTCAGCTACTCCCCGAAGAGGCTCGGCTTCTTTTAGGGGCATGAAAGACGGCGCCTGACCTGGGCTTTCGCCCGTCAGGCGCCGTCGGCGCGACCCGCTCGACACGGGTGTCCATCCGTCCAGTTCCTCCCGGTTCCTTCCGCCCCTCTCCCACTCCAGACCGGCTGCTCCGGACCAGTCGCGGACCAGGCCCAGCTCGCCGGGCGGGTGGCACGCCCTGGCTGACGCGGTCTCGCGAACTCGGTCACGGACGGTCGAAGTACGCGTCAGCTGACCCGAAGACCGACCGCCAGCGTCAGCTCGAGGACCCGGTGTGGCGATGCGAGATCCGGAAACAGCTCCCGCAGCTGCGACATCCGGTACCGGACGGTCTGGGGATGGACGAACAACGCCGCCGCCACCTCGTCCCGCCTGCCTTGGTGAAGCAGCCACGCCCGCAACGTCTCCTCCAGCCGCCGTGCGGTCGCGACAGGCAAGGTCCGGAGCGGTGCGAGGGCTCGGGCCCGGAGGTCTGCGAACGCGTCCACGTCGGCGCTCAGCACCAGCTCGGGCAAGTGGTCCTCGGTGTCGCGGATGTCGGAGGAGAGGGAGCGCGCACGTGCGGCTCGTGCGTACGAGGCGGACGCACGAGTCCATGGCCGGGCCGGGCCGACCACGGCGGTGCGGTCGGTCAGCTGCCGCAAGAGATGCGACCGGTCGGCGTCGGGGACGAGCAGCACGCCGAAGGCGTCCGGCAGATCGTCGAGGACGAGGGTGCTCGGGTCGAGCGCGCGGTAGGCAGGCCGGGCCTGGGCGGCGGGCAGCAAGACGGCGGTCAGCGAAACCGGGGGCTGCCACCCGGCCCGTTGAACAGAGGCCAGCAGCACGTCCGGGCTCGCGCCGGCGAGGAGGTCGCGGGCCAGGTGTTCCAGGTGGCGCTCGTGGTCCCGGCCCCGGGCGGCCAGTTCGTCGGCGTGGCCCGCGGCGCTCGCGGCGGAGAGCTCGTCGATGTAGGCGAAGGTCAGCTCGGCGAACTTGGCGACCTCGGCGGCGGGCAGACCTGCGGGTACGGCACCCGCCGCCAGGCATCGCCAGGCCACGCGGGCGCCGACGCGGTAGGCACTGAGCAGGGCGTCCATCGAACGCCCGTCGCGCACCTCGCCGCGGCCCAGCTCGTAGGCCGCGTCACCGGCGTCGCCGCCCGTGGCGGTCCCGCTCGCGAGGTCCAGATAGTGCCCCAGGGCGGTGCGGACCGCTCGGCGGATGGTGACGCCCATGCGGCCCGAAAGGGCGTTGGCGTAGGGAGGGACCTCGTCGATGATCGCCTGGACGACCTCGTCGGCGGTGGTCTTCAGCCCGGCCCGAATGGCGGTGACCGTCGCCTGCTCCAGGACCAGTTCGGTGACTCTCCGGATTGGATGGCTCATAATTTATTCCCTGCGAACAATCCAGCCGACCAAATTTACGTCTTGCGGTCAGGACTTTACGCCTTCAGGCGCATCAAGCTGGGGTCATGACGAGTGCAACCCTCCGCAGTGGGGCGTGGAAACTGCTGGAGATGATCACGACGCCGCTGCTGCCGTCGGACTACCTCGACCTGGTCAGCCCGCTGCGTGCGGGCGCTGACCTGCGTGGGCGCATCGAGGCCGTGCACCCCGAGACGGCTGACGCCGCGACCATCGTGATCAGGCCGGGAAGGGGCTGGCGCGGCCACACGGCCGGACAGTACGTGCGGATCGGGGTCGACGTCGAAGGGAGGCGCCTGTGGCGCGCCTACTCCATCACCTCGCCGACGAACCGCCAGGACGGCCGCGTCACGATCACCGTGAAGGCGATCCCGGACGGCAAGGTCAGCAACCACCTGGTCCGCAGGGCGAAACCGGGCACGCTGGTCCAGCTCGACCAGCCGACCGGTGACTTCGTACTGCCGCAGGCCAAGCCCGCCAAGGTGCTCTACCTGACGGCCGGCAGCGGCATCACGCCCGTGATGGGCATGCTGCGCGACATCGACTTCGACGACGTCGTCATGGTCCACTGCGCGCCACAGCCGCAAGACGTGATCTTCCGCGACGAACTGCACGACCTGGTCGCGGCCGAGAAGCTGCGGCTCACCGAGGTGCACACCGACACGGACGGCGTGCTCGACATCGCCCGACTCGACGAACTGGTACCCGACTGGGCCGAGCGCGAGACCTGGGCCTGCGGGCCCGCGGGCCTGCTCGACGCCGCCGAGGAGTTCTGGAGCGGCCACGGCGTCGGAGAGCGCCTGCACACCGAACGCTTCCGCCCCGGCATCGTCGTCGCCGGCGAGGGCGGCGAGGTCACGTTCAGCGCCACCGGCAAGACCGTCGACGCGGACGGCGCCACGCCGTTGTTGGACGTCGGCGAGGAGGCCGGCGTGCTCATGCCGTCCGGGTGCCGTATGGGCATCTGCTTCGGCTGCGTCACTCCGCTCAAGGCGGGTGCCGTCCGCGACCTGCGCACCGGCGAGATCACCGAGGCCGAGCCGGGCGTCCTCATCCAGACCTGTGTGTCCGCCGCGGCGGGCCCCTGCGACATCGAACGGTAGGAGCACCTTGACCGCCATCGACCCCACGGCCCACCTGACCGCGGAGCAGATCGAGGAACTTGGCCGCGAGCTGGACGCGATCCGCGACGAGGTGATCGCCAGCCGCGGCGAGAAGGACGCCGCCTACATCCGCAAGGTCATCTCGGCGCAGCGCAAGCTCGAGCTGGTCAGCAGGGGCGTGCTGCTCTTCTCGATCTTCCCGCCTGCGTGGCTGATCGGCACCGCCGGGCTGTCCGTGGCCAAGATCATGGACAACATGGAGATCGGCCACAACGTCCTGCACGGCCAGTGGGACTGGATGCGGGACCCGAAGATCCACTCCACCACCTGGGAGTGGGATCACGTCTCGCCGTCCGATCAGTGGAGGCATTCGCACAACGAGCTGCACCACACATACACCAACGTGATCGGCAAGGACAACGACCTCGGCTACGGCATCATGCGCGTCGACGAGGACCAGAAGTGGCACCCGTTCCACCTCGGCCAGCCGCTGTGGAACTTCCTCAACGCCTGCTTCTTCGAGTACGGCATCGCAGCCTACGACCTGGAGCTCGGCAAGAACCTCCACAAGCGCCGCCGCAAGAACCCGGAGTTCCGCGCGCGGGCCAAGGCCGTGGGCCGCAAGATCCGCAAGCAGGTGCTCAAGGACTACGTGATCCACCCGCTGCTGTCGGGCCCGTCGTTCCTCACCACGCTCGCCGCCACGTTCACCGCGAACCTGGTCCGCAACATCTGGTCCCACTCGGTGATCATGTGCGGGCACTTCCCCGAGGGCGTGCAGGTCTTCGAGCGCCGGTCGATCAAGGGCGAGACGCGCGGCCAGTGGTACCTGCGCCAGATGATGGGCTCGGCGAACATCAGCGGCAGCAAGGCCATGCACTTCATGACCGGAAACCTGTCGCACCAGATCGAGCACCACCTGTTCCCGGACCTGCCGAGCAACCGGTACGCCGAGGTCGCGGTGAGGGTGCGCGCGCTGTTCGAGAAGTACGAGCTGGAGTACGTCACCGGGCCGCTGCCCAAGCAGGTGTTCTCCGCGTGGCACAAGGTCTTCCGGCTCTCGCTGCCGAACAAGAAGCCCAAGGTCGATGCGCCGGACCGCGAGCAGGAGCTCGTCGCTGCCTGATTCCCGGTAGCGGTTCAGATCTTTCGGCCGCACCGGCGGCGCCGCCGGGTTCGGCGAGATGCCCTTCAGTAGCCCTCGATCGCCTTCTTCAGCTCTCGGTTCCCGCCCTGGCGGGGGTAGCCGTCGGCGGTGGCGCCTGCTGCCGAGGCTGCGGACGTGATGGTCACGAAGATCCCCTTCACGGGATGGATCCCTGACACCCCGAGGGGACGCGGAGACGCGAAGGGGTACCGGAGAAGGACGGCTGCGACCCGTGCGGTCGGCCGATCTCGCTCTGCACGCCGCCCCGCCCACGAGTCACCGGGATGTCTGCACACGGAATCGTCCGCGTGCGGGCAACGGGCAGGTCTCCGGACTCGCGGGCACGCAGGCCACTGGGGCCGTCTTACGACACCTGGCGGACGGGGCGAATCAGTTGCACGCGCCAGACTGGGCCGTGCGCCCGCTGGGCGACGACCACCGTCCACCATTCGGAGGAGCGAACGAGACGCGGCCGCCCGGAGCGCAGCTGGTTACCGAGCAGGGGCGCACACGTTTTCGGCATATTCGAACAGGCAATAACCATCTCGATGTTGCACGTGTGCCAGCAGGGGGCGAGATGGAGTACGACCTGTCCGACCGTGTCGTCATCGGGATCGCCTCCAGCGCCCTGTTCGACCTCGCCGACTGCGACGCGGTGTTCCGGGAGCAGGGTGAGGACGCGTACCGGAGGTACCAGGAGGCCCACGTGGACGACGTCCTGGACAAGGGGGTGGCCTTCCCCTTCGTCCGGCGCCTGCTGTCGCTGAACGACCTCGCGGAGCCCCTCGATCCGCTGGTCGAGGTCATCATCCTGTCACGCAATGACCCGGACACCGGGCTCCGCGTCATGCGTTCCATCGCGGCGCACGGCCTGCACATCAGTCGGGCCGTGTTCCAGCAAGGCCGGTCGCCACACCGCTTCATGCCCGCTCTGAACATGTCCCTGTTCCTGTCGGCCAACGGTTCCGACGTTCGGGAAGCAGTGGCCGACGGCCTGCCGGCGGGGCATGTACTCAAGACCGAGCGAGTCGATGACGACACCGACCAGGAACTCCGTATCGCCTTCGACTTCGACGGCGTACTGGCGGGCGACTCCTCTGAGCGGATCTACCGAACCGCCGGCATCGACGGGTTCCGCGCGCACGAAGTCCTCAATGCGGCCACCCCTCACGACCCAGGTCCCTTGAAGGACTTCCTCGCGGGCATCAACCGCATCCAGCGCCGCGAAGAGGAAGAACGCCGCAAGGACCCCGCCTATCAGCCCCGCCTACGGGTGTCCCTGGTCACCGCCCGGGACGCCCCCGCACACGAACGTGCCGTGCGTAGCCTCAAGCAGTGGGGACTGCGCGTCAACGACGCCTTCTTCCTCGGCGGCATCGACAAGGCCGCCGTGATGAGCGCCCTCGACCCGCACATCTTCTTCGACGACCAGGTCTCCCACCTGACCGGCACGGCGCCGGCCACCCCAAGCGTTCACGTACCGTTCGGAGTCGTCAATGCACCCCTTCCGGGGCCTGAATGAGTGGCGTACTTGCGACCATGCCTCGTGCATCGGCCAGCGCGCCTGCCAGCCCCCGGACGAGCGCAGCTGTCCCGGTCACGATCGGAAGGCCCGGCTCGGCAGCGGCGGGGGGGACGACTCGCACCCCCTGCGCCTGCACGGCGCGACCTGGGGCAAGAACCCCGACCCGCTCGGCTCGACCTTCCGGATCTACCTGAACGGCCGCCCGGTCGTGGTGAAGCCGCGTACGGCGGACCCGGAGGGGCTCGGGAATTACGGCGACGCGAAGCAGTTCTGTCTGCTCGGCGACCGTGCTGTACAGCGACGGATCTCCCGAGCACGGGCGCACCACGTCCAGACCCCGGCGATGCGCCGCGACGATCCGCGCGACGGCTTCCCCGAGCGGCAGATTCGACGCGTCGACGACGGACGCGTCCGGCGGGCAGAAAGCGAGCAGGTCGGTGGGGGTCATGCTCCCCGGGTAGAGACACAGACCGCAGCGGCCGAGAAGCTCTCGACCCCTGACGGTGATCAGATCCGCCGCTCCGGGCCCGGCGCCGACGAAATGCGCGGTCAATGAAGGGCGCCCCGGCGACCCGCCCCGGAGCGGGTCCTCACCAGTGCCCGGCGGACGTCGGCCCGGACGACATCCGCCGGACC
>NZ_JBHWBP010000124.1:0-20329 GCF_042735575.1 Streptomyces sp. NPDC059564
GGGCCCTGCGCCGTGTGGGCCCGCCCCGCCCCACCCCCGTGGAGGCAGAACGGGCCCGGTCACGGGTGCCCGGTCACGCGGTGAACGCGGGCGGCCGCACGGGCTGGGGAAGCCTGCGTGCGAGGTGCTTGGCCACGTCGATGACCGTGCGGTCGGCCAGGTAGGGGCCGATGATCTGGATCGCCAGCGGCAGGCCGTCGGCGGTCCGCCCGGCGGGCATGACGAGCGCCGGGAGCCGCGCGGGGCCGGCCAGGTTCAGCCATGCCGTCTGGTCGAAGTACGAGCGCTTCTCCCCGTCCACCGTGATGAACCGGCTCGGGACGGGCACGTCCGTCTGGTCCAGGGCCGCCGCGGTCGGGGTGGCCGGGGTGATGAGGACGTCGTGGGTGGCGAAGTAGTCGGCCCACCGGCCGCGCAGCTGCTCCCGCTCCTCGTTGACGCGCAGCCAGTCCCGGTGCCGCATGGTGCGCGAGTGCAGGAAGAGTCCACTGGGGTTGTCGGCGGGAATCTTGTCCGCGGCCGCGATGTCGTCGGCGAACCCGGCGTCCGTGGCGGTGGCGCTCGCCGTGGCGTACATGAGGCGCTGGAACAGCCTGTCGCTGTCGGCGAGGCGCACCGGGCGGCTGGCGCCGTCGACGGTGGCGCCCCCGGACCGCAGGAGGCCCGCGACCTGGTCGAGGAGCCGGCGGGTGGCTTCGTCGACGTGGCAGTACGGATCGTCCTGCCACAGGCCGACGCGGTAGTCCGCGAGGCGGCCGCGACCGGGCGCCGGGAGCTCGATCCGCCAGGCGGCGGCGTCGGCCGGGGCGGGCGCGGCGAGCACGTCCAGGAGGAGGTCGAGGTCCTCCGCGTCGCGGGCGACCGGGCCGATGGTGAGCATGTCGGAGCTGGTGAGCCAGCCGGGCGGCCGGGGGATGTGGCCGCGGGTGGGGACGATGCCGCCGCTGGGCCGCAGCGCGTACACGCCGCAGTAGGCGGCCGGGAGGCGCAGCGAGCCGGCGAGGTCGGAGCCGACCTCGAGGCTGCTGAGGCCCGCGGCGACGGCGGCGGCAGGGCCGCCGGAGGATCCGCCCGCCGTCCTGGTGTCGTCGTACGGGTTCTTCGTGCGGCCGAAGAGCGGGTTCGAGGTCTGGATGTCCTGGCACATCACGGGGACGTTGGTCTTGCCGACGATGACGGCGCCGGCCGCGCGCAGGAGCGCGACCGTGTCCGCGTCCTGGCCGGGGACGTGCTCGGCGAGGTCCGGGGAGCCGCAGGTGGTGAGCAGCCCCTCGGTCTCCAGGGCGTCCTTGAGGGTCATCGGCAGGCCGTGGAGGGCGCCGAGCGGCTTGCCGGTCGCGGTGATGTGGCGGTCGGCCGCGTCGGCGGCCGCGCGGGCGTCGTCGGCGTCGAGGGTGGCGATGGCGCCCAGGGCGGGGTCGGCCCGGTCGATGTGGCGCAGGTACTGCTCCAGCAGGGCGCGGCTGGTGACGGTGCGCCGGCGCAGTGCGGCGAGCTGTTCGCGGGCGGGCGCCAGGTGCAGGTCCTCGTGCGGGGGCTTCGCCGCGGCGGTGCGGGAGCGGGCGGCCGCGGGCGTGGTGGCCATGGCGGCGGCCGCGGCGACGGCCGTGCAGGCGACGATCAGGGTGCGTCGGAGGATCACGAGCGGGCTCCTGAGGTGATGCCGCGGGGGTCGGTGGTGTCGCGGCGCTCGGGGGTGGGCGGGG
Organism: Streptomyces sp. NPDC059564; assembly: GCF_042735575.1. Taxonomy (NCBI): domain Bacteria; kingdom Bacillati; phylum Actinomycetota; class Actinomycetes; order Kitasatosporales; family Streptomycetaceae; genus Streptomyces; species Streptomyces sp. NPDC059564. The sequence goes on from NZ_JBHWBP010000124.1 coordinate 1,707, forward strand.
TGAAGTGGGAGGCGACGCGCTGGAGGTGGAGCAGCTCGTCTTCGGTGGTGGCCAGGTCCAGTCCGGCGTCGGCGTACTCGGCGGGGGCGGCGACGGGCTCGTCCGCCCGGTGCCGCAGGAGGGCGGCGCGGATCTGGTCGGCGGTGACGGCCGCGGCGAGGCCGGCGCCGGTGAGGCCTTCGGAGCGGCGCCGGGTTTCGGCGTGCTCGCGGTCCGCGGGGTCGAGGTAGCGGCGCAGCAGCTTCTGGCCCTGGCGGATCTCGACGCGGCGGCGCAGCAGGGGGAAGTGGGCGCTGCGGCCCCGCAGGAGGTCCTGGCGCTGGCGGGCGGGGCGGCGCAGGGTGATGCCGGGGTCGGCCCGGTCCAGTGCGGACCACAGCGGGCCGAGGCGCCGGTAGCGCAGGTGCGTGGTGGTCCAGCCGATGGCGCTCGCGGTGCGCAGGGCGAGGGTCGGGATGAGGTAGCCGATCTGGGTGAGGGTGGCTCCGATGTCCCCGCACGCCCAGGCGAATCCGTTGAGGCCGTTGACGCTGAAGCCGGTCTCGGCCCCGACGACGGCGGCGATGCGGATGCCGCTGTAGCCGAGGGTGATGACGGCGCCGATGGTGACGAGGCGCAGGCTGAAGGCGATCGACCGGTTGGTGGCGGTGCGCGCGTACTTCCAACAGGACCGGGCGAGGTAGACCTCGGCGGCGCTGTACGTGCCGAAGTAGAGCAGGACGTAGGCCTGGAAGAACGGGTCGTGGGCGTAGTACAGGGAGAAGTCGGTGGGCCGGGTGGTGGCCGGGGTGAGCAGGACGAACAGCACCGACATGGCGGCGATGACCCCGGCGGCCGCGACGAGCAGCAGGCGGCTTCGCCGGCGGGCTTCCGCGGGCGGCTTCGACCAGTGCGCGAGGACGGTGGCCTGGAGCGCGAAGACCAGGATCACGCAGCCCTGGGCGATCGGCACGACGATGTTGGGGACGCCGAACACTCCGTCGACGCGCACCCAGACCGGGGTGAGGGAGACGGCGTAGCTGATCGCGGAGAAGCCGTAGGTGAAGGCCAGGGCGACGAGCGCCGGGTCGCGGCGGCGCTTGAACAGGTCGCGCAGCAGGACGAGGAAGCCGGTACCGGCGATGGCCAGGCACAGGGGGTGAAGGATGTCTTTCACGGGTCCCTATCGGTCAGCGCAGCAGGGTGCGGGTTATGGGGTCGGCTTCGCGGTGGTCCGTGGCGCGGGAGGTGCCGAGGCGCTCCTGCAGGAGGGATCCGAGCAGTTCGGCTTCGAACTCCTCCGGTTTGTTGTAGCGGGTCCGGCCGAGGACGAGCTGGACGGTGGCGGGGTCGATGTCGGTGATCAGTCCGCCGAGGTCGCCCGCCGCCAGGGGGGTGTTGCCGCGGTGGCGCTTGAGCATGTGGGCGAACTCGTGGCCGACGATGATCTCGGCGTGGGCCCGGCTGATGGCGGTGTCGTAGAAGACGTAGTCCGTGTCGCCCGTGGCGAGCCACAGGCCACAGGGGGAGGAGGCGTCCAGGGAATCGGGATCGGCCGGGTCCGACGCGAACGGCATGAGCCGGATCGAGCGGTCGAGGCGCTCCTCCATGAACGGTACGAGGTCCAGGACGCTGTCGACCGCGGGCAGGTCGAGGCCGTCCACGAACTCCCGGTTCCGGCGCTCGGCTTCGTCGGCCTCGCGGTCGGCGCCGCGGTCACGACGGCTGAACCACATGGAGCCTCCTCTTCTCGTCGAGACGCCGGACACCGGTCACGGCAGGTCCCTTTCGGGATCGGCGGGCAGACCTTCCTCTTTCCGTACGGCTTCCAGGGCGGCCAGGACCTTGCGCTGGCCGGCGGCGGACACCCCCATCGCGCGGAGGGCGATCTGCTCGACCCCGTTCTCCTTCAGCCTGCGCAGGATCTCGAACTGCGTCGCGACCTTCCGCGTGACCCCGTCCTCGACGAAGTAGGCGGCCTCGACGCCGAAGAACCGGGCGAGGAGGGGCACCATGGTGATGGTCGGCGTCCGCTTGCCCGCGCGCAGGTAGCTGATGTGGGATCGGGTGTAACTGTCCTCGCCGTAGGAGGAGATGGTGCGGGCCACGTGCGCGTTGGAGTATTCCTCCGCTCCTGGCGGGCGCACCCGGTCGAACAGGAAGTTGAGGCGGTCGCTGAACGCGGCTCCGGGTCCCGGAACCGGGACGGGGCCCGGTCGTGGTGCGCCGTGGTCCGGCCCGTCGGGGCTGTCGCCTGTTTCCGCCACTGCCTGCTGCTCCCTTTCATCAGGCGTAACTATAGTTGACGCCCGTTGAGCGTAACTATAGTTGACGGTCCGGAATGCTGAAGTCCACCGGGGTGCCCGATCGGCCTGTCAGCGTCTTCTGATACCTCTACTGGCCATGAACATGATCACCCGAAGACGAGCCTTCGGCCTGGCCGCCGGAGCGGCCGCCGCCGTGGGGCTGACCGCCTGCGACAAGGGGGCCTCCGGCCCTTCCTCCCCGGCCGCCGGACCGACGGCGAAGGCCTCCGCGCTCTCCCTGCCCGGCGGCTCCATCGACGAGGTCTACGAGGGCCGCCGCATCCAGATCACCCTCGAAGCGGGCGGTCAGCACGACGGCCACCACATGCCGGGCATGCCCACCATCAAGATCGACGGCAAAGAGCTGCACCTGATGCGCAATGCCGACAACAGCTGGGTCACCGTCGTCAACCACTACGAGACCTTCCCCGATCCGATCTCGGCCGCCCGGGCCGCCGTCCGTGACCTCCAGGGCGCGAACCTCCTCCCCTTCGCCCCCGCGGAAGGCACGTCATGACCGTCCGCAAGAGCCAGGCGACGCTGACCGCGGACGAGAAGCGCGCCTTCACCAACGCGCTCCTCGAACTGAAGCGCACCGGCGTCTACGACCGGTACGTCTCCGCGCACAACACCTTCCTGATGAACGACAGCGACTTCGGCGACCGGGTCGGACACCGCTCCCCCTCCTTCCTCCCCTGGCACCGCCGCTTCCTGCTCGACTTCGAGGCGGCCCTGCAGAAGGTGGACCCGAAGGTCTCGCTCCCGTACTGGGACTGGACCGTGGACCGCACCCCCGCCTCCTCCCTCTGGGCCGCCGACTTCCTCGGCGGCACCAACCGGGCCCGCGACGGGCAGGTGCTCGACGGGCCCTTCGCGTACGCGGGGGGCAAGTGGGCCGTCACGGTCGGCGTGGACGGGCGCTCGTACCTGCGCCGGACCCTCGGCGCGGGCGGGACCCAGCTGCCGACCAAGGACGAGGTCAACGCCGTGCTCGCCATGCCGGTGTACGACACGGCCCCCTGGAACAGCGCCTCGGACGGGTTCCGCAACCACCTGGAGGGCTGGCGCGGCGCCAACCTGCACAACCGGGTGCACGTGTGGGTGGGCGGTCACATGGCCAGTGCGGCCTCGCCCAACGACCCCGTGTTCTGGATGCACCACGCCTTCATCGACATGCTGTGGTCCGAATGGCAGCGCCGGAACCCGAAGTCCGCGTACCTGCCGGCCGCCCGTACCGCGAACGTGGTGGACCTGCACGGGGCGATGCGGCCGTGGAACGACGTGACCCCGGCGGACATGCTGGACCACCGGAAGTTCTACACCTTCGACACCGAGGCGCCCGGCGCCAAGCGGTAGCGCGGGACCGCGGCAGGCGGCACGGCGTCGGCGTGGCGTCGGCGTGGCATTGGCGTGGCGTTGATCACCCCACGCCGTCGCCGCCGCGGGGAACCACTCGATGCCGAAGTGACTCTTCCTCTCCGTATTGCTGTTTTGGCGAGATTTGTTGGGGTTTGGAGTCATCGAGTGAAGTCCCGTTCCAAGATTCTGGTGCCCGCCGCCGTCCTGCTCGCCTCGTCGCTGGCGGTGTCGGGGTGCTCGGGCGGCCCGACGGAGGCGTCGTTCGACGGCACGTCCTCCGCGAAATCACCCAAGAGCGGGCCGAGCGAGGCGGCCTCCGCGCCGGGCAACGTGCAGATGCCCACGAACGTCCGCAAGTGGAACCTGCAGCGCGAACTGAGCGACGGCACCCAGGTCATGTGGACCACCCTCAAGGGGCCGAAGTCGGGGTTCGAGGGCCGGGTGTGGGCCTGGGTCCCCAAGCAGTACAAGGAGAAGAAGTACGAGAAGAGCGCCTTCCCGGTGCTGACGGCGCTGCCGGGCGCCTCGGGCTATCCGACCAACTACTGGTTCGGGTCCGACTTCAAGCTCCAGGAGCGGATATCCCAGCAGATCGACCAGGGCAAATCCCTCCCGTTCATCGTGATGATGCCCGTACTGAACGCGAAGCTGGACCAGTACTGGGACGGCAGCGACATCCCCGGCCAGCCGAAGATGGGCACCTGGATGTCCGACGACGTGCCCGACCTGGCGCGCGAGAACTTCCGTACGTACAAGGACCCCAAGGGGTGGGGCTTCTTCGGCTCCTCGGCGGGCGGGTACGTCGGCATGAAGATGGTCCTCCAGTACCCCGACCGCTTCAGCACGGCCGTCGCGGGCGGCCCCGACACCGCTCCCGACTCCCCCTTCTGGAACGGCTACGAACAGGAGCGGCTCGCCAACGACCCCGGCCGGCTCGCGGAGCAGCTCATCAAGAAGAACGGCCCCAAGGTCCACCTGTCGTTCCTGCTCGGCGACAAGGAGGAGGGGTCGAAGGTGAAGGCCTTCAAGGAGAAGATCGGCAAGGGGCCGATCGAGACGGACCTGCACCTCATCCCGAACGCCGGGCACGACGGCTACAAGTACGCCGACGGCCTGTTCCAGGGCCCCCTGGAGTGGATCAGCAAGCGCATGATCGGGCCCGTCCCCAGCGCGTGACCCCGTCTCACGGCGCGCCTTCGCGGGCTCCGGGCGGCACGAGGACGGGCAGCAGGACGCCGAACGGGACGCCCAGCAGGACGTTGCCGCCGAGCTGCTTGGCGGCGTCCTTGACGGAGGCGCCGTCGAGGTAGGCGCCGACCGAAGCGCCCGGATGGACGTTGCTGTGCACGAGGGCGGCGGAGGCCGCGGACGGTTCCAGGGTGACGCGGGCCAGGGCGATGCTGAACAGGACCGTTCCGGCGAACGCGGCCAGCATCGCCAGCGCGCGGACGAGCGGATGAGCGGGCGGCCGCGGGCGGGCCGCGGTGGGGGCTGGGGGCTTTCGCTCGTACACGGGTCACTCCCTCTGCGGCCGTTCCGGTTCCGGCGGGGCGTGCGCCCCGGGGCTGCGCGTGTACCCCGGTACGGGGCGTCCACTCGGTCCGCGTCGCGGTCCGTGGGGCCGCTCGGCCGAGGCCGTCGACGGCGGTTCGAGGCCAGGGTGGCCGAATTTCGCCGGACCGACGGCGGGGTGCCGCCGGACTCCCGCCCTCCGCGTCCGCATTGCGCTGCGTTCCGGTCAACTTCCCTGATTTCACAAGGAGTTACGTCGGAATGTCGAAAACCGTCCGCTGCGCCCCGATCGCCCCGGGAGCTACCGTTGCGCTCGCTTGTCCGTTACACAGATCCAGCCATCACAAGTCGTCCCACAACCCTGGGAGTTCTCATGGCAGATTTCGACGCGGCCACGTCCTTCGAGGCCCACGACCTGGACCTCGGCGGCATCACCGTCACCGCGATGCGCGACACCGCCGGCGTTTCGGCCTTCGCGGCCGGCTCGTCCACCTCCACCTGTGGCATCCCCACCGCCACCGCCTGTCAGTGCAGCCACCAGCAGCCGCAGACCGTTCCCGGCGTCGTCTGAGCGTGACCGGCTGACGCCCGTTCCGGCCGCCCGTACCACGGGGCGCCGGGGCGGGCGATCCGCCTCCTGCCCCCGCCCAGGCCGAGCCGGAAGGACCGGGACGCCATGACACCCCCTGCGCCCGCCGTGCGCACCGCCCCGTACGCGCTGGTGCGCGCGACGACACTGAGCCATCCCGCCGAGTCGCCGGACGCGGCCGCCTTCCGCGGCGAGCTGGAGCGACTGACGGAACTGGAGGGTGCGTCGGCCCGGCTCCTGCCCGGGCTGACCGACGCCCTGTACGCGAGCCGGGGCGGCCATCCCGACTCCTTCCACCGGGACGTGGTACTGCCCCTGCGCCGGGCCCTGCACAACGGGCGGGAGCCCCGGGCCGCGCTCCTCGACGGGCTCGGCGACCTGCCCGAGCGGGTACCGCGGCTGCGGGAGTGGCTGGAGTTACGCGGCCGGCTGGCCTCGGTACGGGCCCGGCTCGCCGGTGCGGCGCCCGCCGCGCTGGAGGCGGAGCGCCACGCGCTGGCCGCCCAGTGCCGCGAGCCCGCCTTCGCCCTCGCCGCCTCCGCCACCAGCGCCGATCTGCTGGCCGCCGTCGAGCGGGCGGGGGCCGGGGCGACCGGACGCCGCGCCCGCAAGGAGGAGCCCGGGGTCCTGCGGCACGCCGTGCGCGCCGCCACCAGGACCAGCCCGGTGTCCTGGTTCACGGCGGTCGGCTGGGGTCCGCTGCCGACCGGGCCCGTGTCCCCCGGGGCGGGCGGCTCCGAGTGGGGGGACGGCGACCTGCTGGGCGCGACCGGCAACCCCGTGCGGACCAGCCGGAGTCTGGTGGCCGCGCTGTGCGAGGCGCTGCTCGCCGACCCGCGCAGGCGTGCCCGGCTCCCCCACCGGATCGCCAGTGCGGCCCGAACGGCCGAGGGGCGCGCCACGTTCGCCCGTACGCGCGGCCTCTCCGCCGTCGGCCGCTTCGTCGTCACCGACGAGGACGAGGCCGAGGTCGCGGCGAGCGCCCCCCTGGAGCGGGTGACCGAGCTGTGCCGGACCCCCGCGACCCCGGCGGAACTGGCGGCCGCGTTGGCCGCGCCGCAGGACCGCGCGGCCGCCCTCGCGTACGTGGACCAGCTGGTGGACGCCGGCCTGCTGGTCCCCGTACCGCCCGTCGGACCGCAGGACGCCGATCCGCTGGGCCGCATCGCCGCCTGGCTGCGCGAGGGCGTCGAGCCCGGTGCGGACGCTGCGGGCGGCGATGCCGTCCTTGCCGGTCTGGTCGATGAAATCGCCGATGCCACGGGGAAGTTCGGCGCTGCCGATCCGCGCGAGCGCGCCGCGCTGCTCGGTCTCCTGCGCGAGCGGTGGACGTACCTGCTGGCCTCGGCGGGGCGGGCGCTGCCCGCGGATTCCCCGGTGCCGCCCGTGCTGACGGCGGACGTGGTGGCGCGGCGGCCGGTGGCCGCCGACGGCCTGTTCACCGGCGAGGACCACGAGGCACTGCGCGAGGTCGGCGCCCTGGCCGAGCTGTTCGACCTCGGGCACCTGGTGCGCCGGGCCCTGCGCGACCGCTTCGTGGCGCGTTACGGCCGGGGCGGCGTCTGCCATCCCGTCTGGGACTTCGGCAAGGAGACGGTCGCGGCCTGGGAGGACACCGCCCGGGACGCGCTCCTCTCGCCGGAGGACGACCTCGGCGCACTGCCGACCCGCGCGGCCGAACTCGTACGCCTGCGGGCCGCGTTCGAGGCGCAGGTCCTCGCGCACGCCGGTTCCCGGGAGGATCCGGACGCCGACGTGGTGCTGCCGCCGGAGCTGGTCGAAGCCTTCGCCGCGCGGCTGCCCGGCTGGGCGTCGACGCGCCCGCTGTCGTACGCGCACTTCCTCCAACGGGACGCCCGGCGCGGCCTGTTGTCCCTGAACCACCTCTACGGAGGCTGGGGGCGGATCGGCAGCCGCTTCCTCGGCCTGCTCGACCCGGGAGCCGTCGAGGCGGTCGCGCGGGAGGCCGGGCGCGGCGCGGGAGCCGGTTCCCGGATGGTGCAGTTCCGCCCGGTCCAGGGCTTCAACGCCAACCTGCAACCGCGGTTCATGCCGGACGAGATCGTCGCGGAGGAGGCCGGCGCGGCCGAACCCGGCGAGGACGGCGGCCGGTTGCCGATCGCCGACTCCGAGGTGGAGCTCGTCCACGACGAGGCCACCGACCAGGTGCGGCTACGACTGCGGGAGACCGGCGAACCGCTGGACGTGTTCTATCCGGGTCTGCTGGTGACCGGCCTGCTCACCACGCGCAGCGCCCCCCTGGTCCACGACCACCCCGAGGGCGTCGTCTCCTTCGCCTCGCTCGTGCCCCGGCTGGTCACCGAGGTCCCCGGCGGCCCGCTGGTGCGCACCCCCCGGCTGCGGCACCGACACATCGTGCTGCGGCGGCGCCGCTGGAAGCTGGCCGCCGGCACGGTCGCCGCCCTGCGTGCCGCGCTGGCCGCCGACGCCGAGGTCCCCTTCGAGACCGCGGCGCGCTGGCGGGCCCTGCTGGGCGTCCCCGACCAGCTGTTCCTGCACCCGCCGCTCCCCGCCGCGACGGGGGCCGCCGGTTCGGCCGAGGAGGGCCTGGCCCAACAGGGGCAGCCCAAGCCGCAGTTCGTCGACCTCGGCAACGCCCTGCACCTGCGCTGCCTCGACAAGTGGCTCGCCCGCCACCCCGACGGCCTGGTGCTGGAGGAGGCCCTGCCCGCGCCCGGCGGCCGGGAGCGGCCGACGCGGGCCGTCGAGGTCGTGGTGGAGACCTACCGGGCGGGGAGCGCCTCATGACGGCCGAACCGCTGGACACGCCCGACACCGCCGAGGTGCCCGACGCCCTGGAGTCCCTGCGGCACTGGCGGCTGCGGCCGGGTGTCAGCGCGAGCGCCCTCACCCATGGGCTGCACCTGCGGGGATGGAGCACCAGCGTCACCCTGGAGGGCAGCCCCGCGCTCCCGGCGCTGTGGCGGATGGTGGAGGAGGCCCTGCGGACGGGCGGCGCGGGGGACCTCTCCGCACGGACCGCGGCGGGAACGCCGCTGCGCGCCGCGCTGTGCACGCTCATCGGGCAGCTCCACGCGCACGGGATGCTGGTCGAGGACCCCGCACCTCCCGAGGACGCCCCGGCCCGCGACTGGCTGCTCACGGTCGCCGCTCGTCCCGCCGGGGCGGCGGCCGCACTCGCCGCCGCCCGGGTGGTGGTACGGGCCGCCGACCCCGACGGGGCCCTGGCCGCGGCGGTCGTACGGGCCCTGGCGCGCGCCGGGCTCACCGCCCACCGGGCCGAGGCCGTCGGCGGGGCCGGAGCCGGGGGCCGGGTGCTGCTCCGCGCCACCCGCGCCGACGGCACCGAACGGGCGGTCGGCGCGGCCGTCCACCCCGACGGCGCGTTCGTCACCCCGGTCGGCAGCCGCGCACGGGCCGAGGCCGACACGGCGGCGCTGGCCGAACGGCTCGGGCTCGACAAGGCCCCCGCACCGGCCGCGGACCCGGCTCCGGCACTGACCGCCCTGGTGGCGGGCGGGGCCGTGCAACGGCTGCTGTGCGCGGTGGCGGGACTGCCCGACCCCGGCTCCGAAGGCACCGGAGGCGGGCCGGATGCGCCGCCGCGGTTCCCCTCGGTGCTGGTCGCCGGGGAGCGCCCGCCGAGGTCGGCCTACCATCCCTGGCCCGTGGGTTCCCCGGAGCCCGTGGCGCCGCCCGGCACGCTCGCCGAGGCGCTGGCCGCAGTGGCCGCGCTGGGCGACGAGCGCCTCGGGGTGCTGGCGGCGCCCCTGACGGGAATCCTGCCCCAGCTGCCGGTCGCGCTGGCCGGCTGCGCGGCGCCGGGCGGCGGCGGGCCGCTGATGGCCGGCGCCGCCCGGGCCGACCTCGCCCGGCTGGACGCCCTGTGCCGTGCGGCGGAGCTGCGGTGCGGAGCGGGCCGGTCCGGGGTGGTGGTCGGGGCGGGCCCCGGTCACGCCCTCGGGCGGGCGCTGCGGCGTGCCGCGCTGCGGCTGCCCCTGCCGGGGACGGGGGCCGCGCCCTGGGACGCGTACGGGAGCGGGCATCCGCAGGCCCGCCACTGGTGGGGCGTCCTGACGCGCCGCCTCGGGGTGCGGGCGGAGCTGAGCGTGGCCCCGCTGGACGCGGACGGTACGGCGTACCGGGCCGATGTACGCGGGCGCGCGGCGGGGCGGCTGCTCGGGCAGGCGGTGGAGGCCACCGCGGGGGACGCGGCCGCCTACGCGGCGCTGGCCGCGCTGGTCCGCGTACAGGCCGGGGAGCTTGATCCGACGGTCCGTCACATCACGTCACCCGGCGGCGAGTTGTGCCCGCTCACCGCCGCCGGAGTGGTTCCGGCTCCCTGGGAGGACGAGAGGTGGGCCGTGGGCTGGTGGGCCGGCGTCGCCGGGCGCGAAGCGGACCTGCACGCCGTCTTGCACGGGCTGACCGGCCTGCGCACCCGCCCGTGGGAGCCCGACGGGCCGGAGGCCCGCGCCGTCCTCGCCGCGCTGCGCGGATGCGGCTTCACCGTTCTCGACACCGATACGGAAGGGGGACCGCGATGACGACCCCGTCGGCGCCACCCGTCACCGGCACGCCCCTCGGCGAGGCCCTCGCCGCGCTCGGGCTGACCGCCCTCGACGCGCGGAGCGCGCGCGAGCTGACGGCGGGCCGGGCCGTCGTCGTCCTGGACGACTGGGACCTGGAGACCGCCGCCGAGCTGTCGCGGCACGCGCTGCGCCACCCGGTGGCCCTGGTCCCCGTGCGCGGGGACGGTGCGCTGACGGTGGTCGGCCCGGTGCTGCGGCCCGGTGCGGTGGGCTGCCTCTCCTGTACGGAGTACCGCAGGCTCGCCACCATCGGCGGCCGCGTCCCGTGGCACAGCCCCGGGCTGCGGCTGGCCGGCCGCCCCTCCCCCGCCCTGGCGGACGCGGTCGCGGCGCTGGCCGCCGAGCTGCTGGCGCAACCCGCGCCGGACCCGGATGCCGGTGCCGCGGTGCGGGTCGTGCACGGCGGCCGCGTCACCTGGTCCAGCCACGTCTTCCGGCCGGTCGGCGGCTGCGAGGTGTGCGCGCCCCTGCCCGACGACGACGCCGAGGCGGCCCGTCCCCGGTGGACCTCGCGGCCGCTGCCGGATCCGGAGGTGCTGCGCGGTCCCAACGACCGTACGGACAGGGCGGGTCTGCGTGCCGAGCTGTACGACGAACGCTTCGGACCGGTCAACCGGGTGGTGCGCACCGAGGACTCCGTACTCAGCCTGACCAGCGCGTACGTCACCCTGGGCCGCAACCTGCCGGATGGCGGATACGGCCGGTCGGCCGACTACGACGGCAGCGAGCGGGTGGCGCTCTTCGAAGGGGTCGAGCGGCTCACCGGGATGAGCCCGCACGGGCGGCGCACCGTACTGCGGTCCTCCTACGCCGGGTTGGGGCCGGAGCGGGCCGTGGACCCGGAGCGGCTCGGACTGCCCGATCCCGCCCACCACGGCCACCCCGCGTCGCCGACCGTCCCCTACACCCCGGAGCTGGAACTCGACTGGGTGCACGGCTGGTCCCTGACCCGGGCCCGTCCGGTCGCCGTGCCCGAGCACGTCGCGTACTGGGATCCCAGCCCGGACCGGCCGCGCGTCGTCTACGAGTGCTCCAGCGGCTGCGGTCTCGGCAACAGTCCCGAAGAGGCGGCCCTGTACGGGCTGTTCGAGGTCGCCGAGCGCGACGCGTTCCTGATGGCCTGGTACGCGAGGACCCCGCTGCGCCGGATCGCGCTGCCCGACGACGACCTCGAAGTGCTGCACCTCGCCGACCGGGCGGAGCTGGCGGGCTACGAACTCACCCTGCTGGACGCGACCAACGACTTCGGCGTCCCGGCGGTCGTCGCGGTCGCCCGGCACGGCGATGCCCGGTCGGCGGCCCCGCAGGTGTTCGTGGCGGCCGGGGCCCATCACGACCCGCGCGTCGCGATCCGCTCGGCCGTGGTGGAGGCGGTGACGAACGTGTTCAACGCCGCCCAGCGGCTGCGGGCGGAGCCCGACGCCTGCGATCCCCGCCGCCTGCGGCCCATGCTGGAGCGGCCCGAGCTGGTCGTCACCCTCTCCGACCACACCGCCCTGTACGGCCTTCCCGAGGCGCGGCCGAGGCTGGATCCCCTGTTCGGCGGCGACGACCGGCCGACGCCGTGGCGGGAGGCCTGGCCGGGCGCGCCCGAGCCGGTGGCGGACCTGGCCGGGCTGCTCGACGCGACGGTGCGGCGGCTGGCGGGGGCCGGGCTGGAGGTGATCGTGGTCGGGCAGGACGAGGCGGGCGTGCGCGAGCGCCTCGGCCTGTACACGGCCAAGGCGGTCGTCCCGGGCGCCCTGCCGATGACGTTCGGGCACGTCAACCGGCGCACCCGTGGGCTGTCGCGGCTGCTGGAGGTCCCGCACCGGCTGGGCCGCGCCTCCGGGCCGCCGGCGCACGACGAACTCCCGCTCCACCCGCACCCCTTCCCCTGAGGAGCCCGCCGTGACCACCGCATTCCGGGGCTCGTGGACGGTCCTGCACTGCTTCCTGCGCGAGACGCCGCCCGAGGCCACCGACGCCTTCCTCGTGGAGGACCTCGCACCGCTGCTGGACACGCTCGTCGCCGAGGGCGGGGCCGACGCCTGGTCCTTCGTACGGCACGAGGAGGGCGGGCCGCACCTGCGCGTACGGGTGCACCGCGCACGGGTGGACGTCGCTACGGAACTGGGGCCCGCCGTAAGGGAGTTCGCCGAGGCACGGGCAGCGAAGGCCGAGGTCCGGGAGAGGGCGTACGGACCGGACGACGGCCGGCCCGAAGGGCCGCCCGCGCCGGTCTCGGCGCTGTCCACCAGGATCGCGGTGGACTGCGTGGCGGGTGCCACGCGCGGGAGCCGGCGCCTGGCCGTCGCCGCGGACCTGGCGCACGCCACCGCCTGGGCCCTCGGGATGGACCGCTTCGAGGCGGCACGCTGGCTGCGCGGGCGGGCGGCCGCAGGACGGCCGGGGTCCGAGGCTGCCTCGGCGTTGCCCGCGCGGCTGCTCCACGCACAGGTGAACACGGTGTACGCGGCCCAGCGCGAGAGCCTCGCGGGCCGGTCCGCGGCCCTGCGCCTGGCTCTGGCGGAGGGCACGGCGACGGGACCGGTGGCGCGCTGGGCCGCGGGCGTACGCACGGCCGCCGAAGGGGCGGCCGACGACAACGGCACCTCGGTGTGGGGCCGCGAACTGCACCTGCTGTTCAACCGGCTCGGGTTGGCCCCGGCCGAGGAGCAGGCCGTGTACCGGCTGGCCGCCCACGCCCTGCTCGACACCGGCGAGCCGGCCGCGTACTTCCCCGCGGGGCACCTGGCCCCCGACTGGCAGTACCTGGAGCGGAGCAAGGTGCGGATCGGCTGGGACGCCGAGGGCTCGCTCCGGTCCGCGCCCCCGGAGGAGGTGCCCGCCGGGGCGGAGGTGGCACTGCCCGGCGGCCCGGTGCCGGACGTCTCGCTGCGGGCCGCCGTCACCGGCCGGACCAGCGTCCGCACGGGCCTCACCGGGCCACTGAGCGCCGAAGTGCTCGGCACGCTGCTGTGGGGCGCCCACGCCACCAGCCACACCACGGGCTCCGGCCCCGCCTTCCCGCACCGCCCCTATCCGAGCCCGGGCGGCCTCTACGCGGCGGGGGTGCGGCTGTTCGCGTTCGGGGTGGAGGGCCTGGCGCCGGGCACCTACCACTGCGTGCCCGGCCGGCGTGCGCTGCGGCGCGTCGGTGACGCCCCCGCGCTCGACGAACTCAAGGCGCTGTCCGCGTACATGACGGCGCCGCCGCAGGACCCGCTCGCGCTGGTCGTGGACGACGCCCCGGTGGTGCTCGGCCTCTACGTGGACCTCGGCCGGCTCCGGCGGCGCTACGGGCTGCGGGCGCTGCGGCTCGGCCTGCTGGAGGCCGGCCACCTGGCCCAGTCCCTGCTGCTGACCGCCTCGACGCTGGGGCTCCGCGCGATGCCGCTGGGCGGCTTCCAGGACGACCTGGCCCACGAGCTGTTCGGCCTGGACGACCTGGACCGGCCCCTCCAGTACCTGCTCCCCCTGGGCCGCCCCGTCACCGCGTGAGCGCCCGGTACCCGTCGTCCTCGACGGGCGAGCCGGCCCGCAGTTCCAGGCCGGGCCCGGTGAAGGCGGAGCGGAAGCGCGGGTCGTGGGAGACCGCGACCACGGCGCCCGGGAAGGCGGCCAGTGCCTCTTCGAGCTCCTCGACCAGGGCCGGCGACACGTGGTTGGTCGGCTCGTCCAGGACGAGCAGCCCGGCCGGGCGGGTCACGAGCCGGGCCAGCTCCAGCCTGCGCCGCTGCCCCACGGAGAGCGCGGCCACCGGCACGTGGAGGTCCTCCGCGCGGAACAGGCCGAGGGCGAGCAGCTCGTCGGCGTACTCGTCCGGGTCGCCGGGGCGTCCGGCGGCGAAGCCGTGCAGCAGGGGGTGGCGGGCCGGTGCGAAGGCGACCTCCTGGGGGAGGTACCCGACCGACGTGTGACACCGTACGGTTCCGTCGTCCGGTGCGAGGTCTCCGGCCAGCACCCTGAGCAGTGTCGACTTGCCCGCCCCGTTCGGTCCCGACACGAGGAGCCGGGTCCCGGGCCCGACGGCCAGTTCCGGGACGGACAGCCGCCCCGCGACACGGACCCCGGCCAGTTCGGCCACGTACGGGACGCCCTCGGGCAGCGCCGTCGCGTCGTCCTCGATCCGCGCGGCGAACCGCAGCCGCTCGGGCGGCGCCTCGACGGGCTCCCGCAGCAGCCGGTCCAGATGGCCGCGGGCCGCCCTGACCCGGCCCGACAGCTTGGCGTCGTGCGCGCGGCGGTGCTTGCCGAAGCCTTGCCGGGGGTCCTTTCCCGTGGTGGCCAGACGCTGCCCGGCGGCCTCGACGAGCCGCTGCGTACGGTCGAGTTCGTCCAGGTACTCCTGGTGGCGCTGCTCCCGCCCCCGGCGGGCGGCGGCGAGGGCGGTCCGGTAGCCCGCCCAGCCGTCTCCGTAGCGCGTGACGGTCCGCAGGTCGCGGTCCACTTCCAGGATGGTCGTCGCGACGCGCTCCACGAAGTCGCGGTCGTGCGTGATGACGACCAGCGTGCCGCGGTGTGCCCGGAGCCGCTCCGCGAGCCAGGTGACGGCGGGCCCGTCGAGGTGGTTGGTCGGCTCGTCCAGGAGCAGGAGTTCCGGGGCCGCGCCGAGCACGCAGGCCAGGGCGAGCCGGGACTCCTCGCCGCCGGAGAGCGAGCCCAGGGTCCGCTCGCGGCCGAGGTGCCCGATGCCGAGCCCGTGCAGGGCCGCGTCGGTGCGGGCGTCGGCCGCGTAGCCGTCGCGGGACTCGTAGGCGGTGAGGAGGTCTCCGTACGCGTCGAGTTCCGCGGGACCGGCGTCGGCGAGGGAGCTCTCGGCGGCCCGGATGCCGGCTTCGAGGGTGCGCAGCTCGTGCAGGGCGGCGTCGACGGCGTCCTGGACGGTGCGGTCCGGTCCGAGGGCGAGGGTCTGCGCGAGGTGGCCGACTCCGCCGGGGAAGGAGAGGGTGACGCGGCCGTCGTCGGGCTGCTCGGCCCCGGCGATCAGCCGCATCAGGGTCGACTTGCCGGAGCCGTTCTCGCCGATGACGGCGGCCCTTTCGCCGGGCCGCAGGGTGAAGGAGACCTGGTCGAGGACCAGCCGGTCGCCGTAGGTCTTCGTGACGCCGCTCAGGGCGAGCTGGGAGACGGCTGCGGTGGGGTGGACGGGATGGGTGGTGCGCATGGGGCGTCCTTGAGTGCGTGGGCCTGCTTTCTGGCGGCGGGCAGCGCGAGCCGGCGGCACGGGGCCGCGTCCGGGTCGCGCCCGGTGCTCAGACGAAGAAGAAGTACACGCACACGCGGCCAGCCTAATACGAACCGAACCGTCTCGTCCTGCCGTTTTCGCGGGGCGCGGAGGGTGGGTGCGCCGTACCCGGGCACAGGGCGGCCTGGTAGCCGCCGCGCTGCGGGCGGAGGGTGGAAGCCGCACCCGCCCTCCACGCGGGCCCACCGGCCCGGCACCACGGACAGGACCTCGTATGACCGACGACACCGCCAGCCCCGCCGTCCTCGAACTGCTGCGGCGCCGATCCGCCGACCCGGAGCGGCGCGTCCTGTTCACCGGGGCGACCCTCGTCACCATGGATCCCGGCGTCGGCGTCCTGCGCGACTGCGACCTGCTGGTCGAGGGGGACACGATCGCCGCCATCGGTCCCGGTCTGAGCCCGGCCGGAGCCGTGGCCGTCGACGCCACCGGCACGATCCTCTCCCCCGGTTTCGTCGACACCCACCGGCACGCGTGGCAGACCCAACTGCGGCGGCTCATGCCGGACGTCGACGACCTCGGCGGCTACGTGCGGTCCATGCTGGCCGGCCACGCCACGGTCTACCGGCCCGAGGACATGTACGTCGGCACGCTCCTGGCGGCGCTGACCGCCATCGACAGCGGCATCACCTGCATGCTCGACTTCTCGCACAACTCCCGTACCCCCGAGCACTCCGACGCCGCCGTCCAGGCGCTCATCGACTCGGGCGTACGGGGTGTGCACGCCTCCATGGGCCCGCACTTCGGCGACTGGGACCGGCAATGGCCCGGCGACCTGGCCCGGCTCAAGGACCGGTACTTCCGCGGTGACGACCAGCTGCTGACACTCCGTCTGGCCGCCCTGGCCACCGGCGAGATCGCCGGACCCGCACTCGCGTACGGGCCCGCGCTCGCCCGGACCGCCGCAGACCTGGACATCGGCGTGAGCGTGGACGCCGTCTTCGGCGCCCCCTCCTCGGAAGCCGTCCTGGGCTGGGCGGCGGCGGGCCTGCTCGGCCCGGACGTGACCCTCATCCACGCCACCGGCCTGACCGGCCGGGCCTGGAAGGCGATCGGGGACAGCGCCACCACCGTGTCCCTCGCCCCGACCTCGGACGCTCAGATCGGCCTGGAAACGGCGGTCCCCGCCATCGACGAGGCCCTGGCCGCCGGGGTCCGTCCGGGGCTCGGCATCGACGTCGAAGTCGCCCTGGCCGGCGATATGTTCACGCAGATGCGGGCCCTGCACAGCATCCAGCGGATGCGCGCGGTCAACGCCGTGTACGGCACCGGCCGGCCACCGGTGCGCATCACCACCCACGACGTCCTGGACTTCGCCACCCTCCAGGGCGCCCGCACCAACGGCCGGGAGCGGCGGACCGGTTCGCTCACCGTGGGCAAGAAGGCGGACCTCCTGGTCATCCGGGCCGAGGACCTCAACAACATGCCGCTCAACGATCCGGTCGGCACCGTCGTGCTCGGATCCGACGCCCGCAACATCAGTGCCGTCCTCGTCAACGGCGAACCCCGCAAATGGAACGGCCAGGTCCTCGACGTGGACCTGCCCGCCCTGCGCGACCGGGTCCACGCCTCGCGCGAGTACGTCCTCACGTCCCCGACGGGCTGACGAGCCGGGCCAGCGCCCGGGCCCCGGGGCTTCCGGGCGCGGCCTGGTAGACGACGAGCTGCTGTCCGGCCGCGCCGCGGACGTCGAAGGACTGGTAGGTGAGCGAGAGCGGTCCGACCTCGGGGTGCGTGAGTTCCTTGGCCGCGCCGGTCTTTCCGTGGACGGTGTGCGCGGACCAGAGCGCGGCGAACTCCCCGCTCGCCGCGGTGAGCGAGGACACCAGGCCGAGCAGGCGCGGGTAGTGCGGGTGGAGGCCCGTGGCCTGGCGCAGGCCGGCCACCACCGCTTCGGCCGCGCTGTCCCAGTGGGCGAAGAAGGACCGGGCCGCCGGGTCCAGGAACGTCATGCGGGCGAGGTTGTCCGCACGCTCGAACGGGGAGAACAGCGCCTCGGCGGGGGCGTTGGCCACGAGCAGGTCGGCCGCCGGGTTCAGGACGAAGGCCGGAGTGTGCGTCCAGCCGTCCAGCAGCTGCCGCACTTCCGCGCCGACGGTGTCGACCGGCCGGGTGCGGTCGCCGTCCGGCAGGGTGTCCGCCAGCCGGTACAGGTGGTCGCGGGCCGGGGCGTCCAGGCGCAGGGCGGCGCTGATCGCGTCGAGGACCTGCGGCGAGGGGCCGCGCTCGCGGCCCTGTTCGAGGCGGGCGTAGTAGTCGCTGTTCATGCCGGCCAAAACGGCGACTTCCTCCCGCCGCAGTCCCGCCACGCGGCGCCGGCCGTGGGAGGCGAGCCCCACGTCCTCGGGCCGCAGGCGGGCGCGGTGTGCGCGCAGGAATTCTCCGAGTCCGGTACTGGTCATCCGTGCAGGGTAGGGCCTGGTCCGGCGGGTGTGCCCGGGTGCGCCGCACCCGGGCACGGCCCGGCCGCAGGGGTCCGGCAGGATGACCCCGTGGACCTCGTACCCGGCACCCGTGACCGCTCCGCCGCCCTCGGCCCCGTACGGACCCGGACGGCGGCGGCCGGGGCCGGGGTGGTCGTCGTCGCCGCGGCGCTGGGGCTCAGGGCCGTGACGGACGGGAGCCTGGCCAAGTACGGCGGGGACGCGCTGTACACCGTCCTGCTGCTGGCCCTCGTCGTGCTGGTCGCGCCCCGGGTGACGCCGCTGCGGGCCGCCGCAATCGCGCTGGCCGCCAGCTGGGCCGTCGAGTTCCTCCAGCTCAGCGACGTACCGGCCGAGCTCTCCCGGCGCAGCGTCATCGCCCGCCTGGTTCTCGGCTCCACCTTCAACGCGCCGGACCTGTTCTGGTACGCGGTCGGCGCGGCGGCGGGCTGGCTCTTGCTACGGGCCGCACCCGGGCGGTGACGTTGGGTTCGCGCCCGCAGGCCCCCGGCGGGGGGTGACGCTCCTCACGCGCGACGGGCCACCGCCCGGCGGCTCCGGGCCCGCCGCGGGTTGGCGTACCGGCTGAGGTAGCCCTCGGGCGGCAGCAGCAGCGTGGCGCCCGGCGCCACCATCACGTTCGTCTCCAGC
>NZ_JBHWBP010000125.1:0-20272 GCF_042735575.1 Streptomyces sp. NPDC059564
ATCGCCCGCTGGGACGGACGGAGCTTGCAGCGCCGGTCGCCCTCACGAGTGACAACCAGCATGGCGACCCACTCCACGAGCGCATGCGGCAGGTCAAGTGCGGCAGGATGGATGACCAACGAGGCCCCCCGAGCAACGTGATTGAGACGTCAGACATCTCGATCAACACCTCGGGGGCCTCGTTCGTTGCGCTTCACGACCATCACCCGATCGGTGGCCAACTCGAAGAAGCTCAGTGATCGAAGAAGCCTTCGTCCGCGATCGCGGAGATGGCGGATTCGATGTTTTCGCGGGTGACACTCGGGACCACCAGCAGGCGCCTGGCCTTGAATCGCCCGAGCCGGGCAGTCTCGCTGGTTACTGACTGTGTAAGTCGAACCGGGTCGTACACGTCGACGACCTGCCTGTCTCCGTCCCACTCGACGGTGACCTCCAGCCAGCCCTTGGCCTCCGGTATTGCCCAGTCGTACTCGTCCATGGGTGCAGGCCACTCGATCCGAATACCCATGACCGAATCCTGCCTCACACAGGACTGCTGCGACTCGCGCAGCACGAGACCGCACATAACGCCCTCTGAGTACCGAAGGACCACCACGACGAGTCCTCCCGCAGAATGCGGTGAGCGAGCCCTACGAGGAGTGCAACGTCGCCACGTGAAGGGACCGAGCGCACGACTCGCCAACTCGACACTCGGCTGCGCGTCGCGCTCCAGGCCGCGGACGGGCGGTTGACGTCGATGTCGGCTGAGCTGGTGATGTGATGCCGTACCCAGATCTGGTTGCCGGCCGTTGGAGCCTCTTCGTGCAGGCTGTCCGCACCGCGCACGGCTGGCAGATGTATGGAGCCCCCGGCAAAGCCGGGGGCTCCATACATAGAGGTTGGAATAGTGCGTTGAGGAGGCTGGGGCGCTAGCGGTTTCCCGCCTGGCTCTTGCTGATCTTGTTAAGGATCAGGCCGTACCCGCCGCACAAAACGATCACGGCGGCGTATTGGGCCCACGTGACGTCCCGGAGTGCGTATTCCACTCCGAAGAACACAGCCACCCACACGAGTGTTGCAATAACCTTAGCGCCCATTGGTTCCCCAGGTTCGGTCAGGTAAGTGCTGACAGGCACGCGGCGCCACCCGCGACAACGACCTTACTGGCGATATCGTTGGCCAGGTCCTTGCTGACATACTTGCCCACAACGAACGCGGCCGCACCACCAATACCCGCCTTGAGCAGGCAGTTCTTCACGGCTTCTGTCATCTTGTTGTGCTGCATCAGCGATGCGCAGGCGTTCTTGTCCTTGTAGACGGTGCACATGGCCCGGCGTTCGCCGATCGGGTCCACCCCCTGCGGGCCTCCGGTGGTAGAGGCAGATGCGGTACCGGCGCTGCCTGCGATGAACCCGCCCAGGAGGGCGATGGACAGTAAGCCGGACGTCGTACGCTTCATGTGAAGGTTCCCCAATTCTTCGGTATAAGGCGGCACCTCTGGTCAGGAGGGCAACCTTCCGTTTCGAGCAAAACCCTATGATCAACTCTCCCGATTCGTAAGTGATTTGAGTCAGATCTGAGGTTTTTGAGGCCTCGGCGGCCCCAGAAGGGCAAAAGCCAGCCACAACGCAGCAGACACGCCAATTGCGTTGGTCGGCCTGCGTCTCCCGCTCATCGACAGAGGGCGCGGCTGGCCCGCCGGTTCCTCCAGCCATTGCGGCGGGAATCGGGCCCTGACCGCCCGCGTCGCGGTGTCGACCGAGCGCGGCGACCCCTCCAGACGGGACGGCGGTCATGGCGATGGCGGCGCGTGGCCGATTGTTCCGGCGGTTGCCGGATCGGGTGGACACGAGCCCTCGGCCACAGTCCGCACTGCCGCGCGCAGCGGCCTTTCGCCGGTGAACCGGTCCCCTCGGGAAGGTGAAGCTGATGGCGGGCCTGTTCCTGAGCTTGACGCTTAACGTCAAGCTCAAAGGCGGTAGACCACGTTCGAAACGATCCGGTCACCGTTTCCCGTGGCTAGCGACAGCCCGGGACGGCCGGCTCAGCCGCAGTTGTCGAGCATGAAGAAGTCCGCCGAGTGGCCGGACGGTCCGATCTGCCGAACCTGTTACGACCGCGCCATGCGAGTCCGTGGCCGCTGCCCCTGCTGCGACACCGACCGGCTGCTGCCCGGGCGGGACACTGACGGCGCACCGATCTGCCGTGACTGCGCGGGCATCGCCCGCGACTTCTTCTGCGATCGCTGCGGCTTCGAGGGGCTGCTGCTTGGCGGACGTCTCTGCGAACACTGCACCCTCGCCGACACGCTCGCCCGCCTCCTCGACGACGGCACCGGCCGCGTCGCCCCGGCGTTCCTGCCGTTGGTCAAGATCCTGCTGGAGATGGACCGGCCCAAGAGCCGACTCATCTGGCTGCGCAACCCCAACGTCGTCCGTCTCCTCCAGGGCCTGGCCACGGGCAGTATCCCGCTCGCCCATGACGGGCTGCACCAGGAATCCCCCTGGCGAACCGTCACTCACCTGAGTGACCTGCTGATGGACAGCGGCGTCCTCCCGCGGGTCGACCGGCAGCTCATGCTCTACCAGCGCTGGCTGACCGAGCGGCTCGCCACCATCGAGGAACCCGAACACCGCCAGCTTCTCCGCCGCTTCGCCACCTGGCACCAGGTGCGGCGCCTGCGGACGAAGGCGGAGAAGGGACCGCTGGGACGCTCCCAGACCAACCACACCAAGCAGGAAGTCACCCAGGCCGGCGCCTTCCTCGCATGGCTCGCTGGCCGAGGACGTGCAATCGGATAGTGCCAGCAGGCTGACATCGACGCCTGGCACACCGAGAGCCTGGCAACCCGCCGCCCGTCACAGTCATTCCTGCGGTGGTGCATGAAGAGCGGCCGGATGCCCCGCCTCACGCTGCCGCCGGCGGTCATCGCCCAGGACTCGGAACCGCCGCACCAGCACCGCCGGCTCGCGATCCTCCGCCGGATCCTCAACGACGACTCCTTGCCCCTGCGGGCCCGGGTCGCCGCCGCCCTCGTTCTCCTCTACGCGCAACCCGTCTTCCGCATCGTCCGCCTCACCATCGACGACGTCGCCGACGACGCGACCACCATCACCGTCCGGCTGGGAGACCCGCCGTCCCCGCTGCCACAGCCCATCGCCGACCTGATGCGGGCCTACATTCAGTCCCGGCAACACGTGCCCTACGCCAGCAGCAGGAGCTCACAGTGGCTCTTCCCCGGCCGCCAGCCCGGACAGCCCATAAACCCGGTCAGCCTCCAGGTTCACCTACGAAAGATCGGTGTCCCGCCGCAGCGAGGCAGGACTTCCGCGATCCGCCAGGCGTCCTCCAAGCCCCGGCACTCGTCATCGCGAAGGCGCTGGGCCACCACGACAAGACCGCCACCCGCCTGGTCACCGAAGCCGGAGGAACCTGGAGCCGGTATGCACCCGGCGACCACACGCGCTGACATGAGCGACGCGGCTGCTCTGGTGGGCCAAGCTCCCGCGACCGGCCCGATGTCAGTGACAGGTGGCAGGCTCTGCCTCCATGAACAAGCAGCAGTTCTGGCAGCTCATTGAGGCAGCCCGCAATCAGGCGTCCAACCCGAACGACGGCGAAGCGGTCGCTCGCGAGGCGACCTCGCTGCTGGCCTCCCAGCCGGTCGAGGAGATCGTCGCAGCTGAACAGGTGCTGTGGGACCTGATGGTTGACTCCTACACCAATCCTCTCTGGGCCGCTGCCTACCTCGCCAACGGTGGGTGCTCTGACGACGGCTTCGACTACTTCCGCGGCTGGCTGATCGCTCAGGGCCGTGAAGTCTTCGAGCGCACAGTCGCTGATCCCGATGCCCTGGCAGAACTGCCCATCGTTCAAGCCTCGGCAGCCGACGGCGTCGACCTGGAGGGCGAGGACATGCTGGGCATCGCCTGGAACGCACTCATCTCGGCGACCGGTGATCAGCTCCCCACGAGCCCACCCACCATCCGCTACCCGGAGCTGGACCCCACCTGGAACTTCGATTTCGATGACCACGACGAAATGACTCGCCGACTTCCCCGCTTGGCAGCTCTCTATCTGGAGTAAGCGGAAGCTCGCAGTCACAAGACGAGGCCAAACAGCAGAGAGCGAGACTCCCGGATGATGCGCGTGCCGTGGAAAGGGCAGACCTCCCGGCGAGGTCCCTCGGAGCCACCTGCCCCGCGCAGCTGCGCGCCCGTCGGCCCGAACACCGAGAGGAACAGCCACTTCCGTAGGCCCCGCGGCTGCGAGCGAGCCCGCCGGGTACTGCGCGGGCTCGTGGACGACGGCCGCGGTGGGACAGCCCGCCGAGGCCCCGAGCAGGGCCTGGCGCACGACCATCCGGTGATCCGACAAACGCCTAGCGCAGTGTCGATGCGCTAGGCCCGGCCGTGGGAAGGGGGCTGGTGCATACGGTGCCGCGGGAGTCGATGATGGCGCAAGCGCGGCTGTCATTCGGGCCGCTGGCCTCGACCATCTGTGTGTGGGCCGTTCGGCCGGTCTGCTGCCGGTATTCCTCCTGGTGCGAGGGGTTGCCCTCCTTGCCGAAGACCTGGACGCGGTCGCCGGGGGAGCTTCCGGTCAGCTTGCCCCAGGCGGCATGGCAGCCGGGGCTGTAGCGCAATTCGATGTGAACGCCGAAGTCTCGCCCCTCGGCGGTGGTGACGGCATCGTTCTGGCAGATCGTGGTGGTTGGTTCGGCGTGGACGCATGTGCTGCCACTGCAGGATGCGGTCGGTGCGGCAAGCGGGCGGACCGGTGCCGCGGAGGAGGCCGAGGGCGTGGTCGTGCCGGAGTTCGAGAGGTAGACGGTGGCGACGACGGCGACGACGACCACGAGAACAACCGCAGCCGCTGTTCCGAGGAGAAGCGGCATCCTCTTCCCGCCTCGGGCCGCCGGCACACCAGGAGCGGCATCGCGCCCGTCGGAGTCGCCAGGCGGTTCATCCTCGCTCCGGATCCTGAGATCGAGCGCGCCGGCGAGATCCTGCTCGGTCCGCTCGTAGTACTCCGCCAGGGAACGGATCGCCGGTTCGGGAACGTCCTGCTTGGCGTTCTCGTAGCGCGACAGGGTGCCTTGGTTGAAGTTGGTGTGCCTAGCCGCAGTGGCCTGGGTGGGGTTTCCGGCAGCCTCCTTGCGCCACTGCCGCAGTAAACGGGCGAGCTCCACTCGCGCTGGCGACATCCCCTGCTCGGGTTCCCCAGCCGGTCCCACGGGTCGGTTCTGCCGCATCCGCGTATTTCCCCCTTCGCTTGACCTCTGCATACCCGCAGCTCACAGCCATGCATACGTCGGCGGATATGCGCGCATGAGTCGGCGGCCCCACAGCGTAGAAGCGCGACGAGGTCTCGGGCAATGTGGAGATCAGCCGGTGTGAACGACCCGGCGACACCCCACCACCCCACCCCCGTACGGGCGTTCTTCGCCATGCCCGGACGAGGGCTCACACCTGAAGGAGTCACACCGTGAATTTCCCTCTGCCCACCACCCGCACGGGCCGCGTGCTCGCCTCCGCCGCCCTGGCTGGGCTCGTCCTGACCGGCGCAGCCATGAGCGCCAGCGCCGAGTCGGTTCCCCCTGCCCGCCACCTCACCCCCCACCCCGAGTGGTCGATCTCCCCCATCGTTCCCCTTACCCTGCGTCCGGGAGCGACGGGGGAGGCCGTCACCCAGCTGCAGGACCGTCTGGCCGCCCTCGGCAGCCCGGTGACGACGACGGGGGTCTTCGACAGCGCCACCACCGCGGCGGTCAAGCACTTCCAGAAGGCTCACGGCTTGGCGGCCGACGGCATCGTCGGACCGAAGACCCGGGCCTCTCTGGACCACTCGCCCGCCATTCCAGTCCGTGGTGACAGCACCGCCCTCGCTCAGCAGATCCTGAACCGTCGTGGCATCACCTCACTCAACGCGCACTCCAAGCCCGTGGGCGGCCCCCACCTCGACTCCAGCGCGCTCAGCAACATCCGCGACGCCGCGGATGGAAAGAGGGCGCTAACGAGCTCGTACGGCGATGCTCACGGCAAGCGGGTAGAGCTGGACGAGCGGATGCTCCGCGGTGTCCTTCAGCTCAACGCCAATCACGGTTTCTCCATCAACATCACCGAATTCGCAGGTGGCGATCACAGCCGGGACTCGTTGCACTACAAGGGTGTCGCCTTCGACACGAGTGAGATCAACGGAGTACACGTCGCCGTGTCGGGCAAGGGCCGCGAGCTCGCCGAACGCCTCGAAAGCGCGTGCCACTTCCTCGGCGCCTCCCAGGTCCTCGGCCCCGGGTACCCGGAACACGACACGCACGTCCACTGCGCCTGGAACACCAGGAACTGATCCCCGAGGTGGTGCGGCTGGCCCATCCGGCCGGCCCACCACACTCACCATCCGCCGCTGTTGCCCACCCGAGACGTGACCATCCCTCCGGAATACACCAGGAGCCCTCATGGGCCTCAGCCTCAGCGCCCTGCTCCTCCTCGGCACCTCCGCACCGGCATCCGCGCGGGGCCGGGCAACTCGGCGCAGAAGTCGACGCGGTCCTGGGCCTGGAGGACCTGGGCGCACTCGGTCAGCAGTCGGTGCGGGCCGCGGGCTGCGGGCCGGTCCAGGGCTGGGGCCAGCTGGGCCCGGATGGGGGCGGCCGTCTCGGGGGTCAGGAGCGCGTAGACGTACAGGGTGGCCGCGTCGTAGCCGTACGGGGCGCGGCCCCATCCTTCCCAGTCCAGGATGTGCGGGCCGCGGGTGACGTTGCCGTAGTGGAGGTCGCCGTGGGCGGTGGACCAGGTGATGTCGTCGACCTGGTGGCCGGTGAACTGGGGGATGACGCGGCGCAGGTACTCCTCGCGTACGGCCTCGCGGTCCGCCCGCGGTGGGACGTCGGCGAGGGCGTCCAGGGCGGCCGTCATCTCCTTCCACCACGTCTCGGGAAGGGCGGGGTCCTCGTCGAGGACGGGGCGCGGGGAGACCCTCGGATGCGGAGCGTAGGCGTACAGCTCGGCGCGGTAGGTGTAGCCATCGGTGGTCCAGTCCTGGATACGGAACAGGTCGGGGCGCGGCACCGCGGCGGGGAGGGTGCGGGAGGTGGACGGGCCGTTCCACAGGGTGCCGCCCTCGGTGCCGGCCTCGGCGCAGACCACGCGCAGCCAGTGCGGGCCGGCGGCGCCCGACAGGGTCCGGCCCCGGTACCCCCACACCCGGCGGCCGGTGGCGCGCAGGCCGAACTGGTCGGCGGCGTTCTGCTGGGCGGCCAGCATCCGGTCGACGGTGGCGGGGGCGGGGGCCTGGAACATGGCGGGTCCTACCTGGGGGAGACGGCGGCCGCGTCCTTGGATACCAGCTCGGTGGCGAGGGCCGCGACCTGTTCCACGGTGAGGCCGGAGCGCTCGGCCAGGCCCCCGAAGGTGAGGCGGGCGCCGGAGACCAGGGCCCCCAGCGCGGGGCGGACGGAGGGGTGGAGCTCCCATCAGTGTCCGGCGGCGCGCAGCACGACGGCCCCGTCGGCTCCCTCCAGCGTGGCCCGGGCGGTGGTGAGGCCAGGACCAGACCGGGGTCGGCGGGGACGTCGCCGATGTACGGCAGGGAGGGGGCCGGGCGGCCGGGGTCGCGGGCGTCCAGGGAGGCGGCGAACTCCGAGACGATGTCGGAGTGGAGCGCCTCGGACACCTCCTTGCGCACCTGCCGCCATCACCCTCATGGCCCGCCGCATCACTCAGAAGAAGATCCTCACAGGCCCGGCCTCACCTCGTCAGCTCTCACGACGGCAGCCTGATCAGCGTGTGCGGGGGCCCTACCGAGGACGCCCAGGTAGGCCGAGCAGCTCAAATACCGGCGGCGTTGATTGCCTCAACGATGCGGGCCTGATCCTCTGCACCGTAGTTGAACTCCTTTGCCCATGCTCGGACCTTCGCATCACCGACTCGTTCGGCCCAGGGAAGAGCCTCAGCGGGGTAAATCGGTGCACTCGGCGGACGTTCCGGATCGTGGTACGCCGTACCGAACGCGTCCGTGACTCGGTGGACCAAATCATGTTGGGCAGGCGCGGGCCAAATACTCATGAGGTGTTCCTCGACCCAGGCGTCAGGAATGCCCTCTGCTTCGCCTCGGTCGCGACCGCGGGCATGTGCCCGCACTCGATACCACCCCGGCCCCGTGTGTGCGAGGTTGCCCGCAGCCGAACGCGTTTCGCCCTCTCCGTCGTTCAACCACAGCTTGCCGCTGGTGCTGTAGATGCTGACGTCGACCACGGTGTCCCACTCCGATGCCGGCGGTCCCGGCTCGGACAGCGGCCGTTCGACGGTGAGACGGATCGCGCCTGTATGCGTACCAGCAAGCAACGTGAGGTGTTCTGGCCCCCCTGCAGCCAGGGTGTTCCCTTCGAATACCCGGTCACTTCCGTCCTCGTCGCTGTTGAAGAGAGCTGCATCTTCCCCCACGAGGTAGTACAGCCCGGATACCACAAGCAGGGTGTCTGTCGTCCATCGCATGCGCTCAATGGTGCACAGAGGCACTGACAGCGACGCCACTGCTACGGCCTTCGCAGCCCCCTCATACATGTCATGCATGCCTCACAAACGGTACCCAAGCCCCGCGGAACTGGATCGACCCGTGACAGCCGCACAGGTGGCCTTGCCGAATGGACGCCCTGGAGAGGGTCTCTAGCCGAGCAAGCGGCGGCGGCAATCCAGTGGGGTGACGGTGATGGCCCGGTTGGGATCACGGTCCCAATCGGCCTGGAGACCGGTTGCTTCCAGGGCAGCAAAGACCTCGTGGCCGATGGCTGAGGTGGTCTCGGATGAACCGTCGAAGCCTCCGTAACGGAGCATCAGTCCATGGCCGACGGCGGCCGAGTCCGTGCAATGGGAGTGGAAATAGACGAGGCCACGGGCATCGGTCCCGACCTCGCCGCCGATCTCGGACTGGCCGCAGCTGCGGCAGCAGGTGAAGTTCTCCCGGGCGGTGATACCGGCCTCCTGCAGGGCGGTGAACGCACGGGTGAGTCGTTCCGGGTCGGTCTCGCCCTGCCATTCGGCCTGCTCCGCGACACGCACCAGCCACATCCGGTCGGCCAGTGCCAGAGCCTGCTCGCGCGATACGGGCCGACGGTCCGCAGAGACCAGGTACTCCTCGGCGAGTTCCGCCAGTTCGGCGCGGTCGACGAAGCAGCCCACCAGCGCTTCACGGACACGCTTCTCCAACGCCTTAAGCTCGTCTTCGCCCAGGTCGAGCGCTGGCACATCGAGGGTGGGGCCCATGTCCAGCAGCGACCAAACCAGATCAGTGCTCCAACCGGACCCCTGCCGGGCCCAGCCGGTCAGCGCCTCGATCACGGCCTCAACACCGTCAACCATTACCTGGAAGTGCCGGTCGGCAGCACCGTCGCGGTATTCCAGCGTTTGGTCTCCGCCGGACTCGTGCCAGACCTGGGCGAAGACATCGGGCAAGTCGGGTATCCGATGGACCACCAGGAACCGGTCCCCGTCCCCGCCGATTCGCCGGACCAGCACAGCCAATTCCTCATTGGACACGCGAACGTGCCGCTCCGCGTTCTCCGTCCTCACCACGATCTCAAGCATGCGCAGACTCTGACGCACCCCCCTGACAGCAGACTCCAGGACCTACGACGCCGCTCACTGCGACGGCCCGGGGCAACCCCGATCCCACTCAGAGGCTCGGTTGCTTCAGTTGGCTACACCCCCTGGGTGGCCCTGGCCGAGCTCTGACAGCAACTTGCGAGCTCAGTCGGCCCGTGCACGGCACACAGCAGCCCCAGAGGTTAACGACAAGTTACGTGGGACGCGACGTATCGAGGCGAGCCCGGCGTTGAGAGCGTCACCCCGGACGGCCAAGGCCGCTACGCGATCGGAGGATTCTGGCCCTGGGACAACTGGACCGAGGCCGACGGGACGGCGACCCGGCCCTGACTGTGTTGTCCACCCGGCTCGGCGTGGCCCTCCGGACCGGTGCAGCGTCCGCATCTCGTAGGCCGGGGCCGTCGTCTCCGGGCGTCCGCTCCGAATTTCTGGAGCGGACGCCCGGCCGGACCGCGGGGCTCATCGATGGCCGGGGTGGCGAGCCCGGAAGGGTCAGCGGCGACGACGCTTGACAAGCACTGTGATGCCGAGGCTCAGGGCGACGACGGCGCCGAGTGCTGGCCACTGCCAGGAGAGGCCGGATTCCGCATCCGCAGATTCCACCCGGCGTGGCGCCGCGGCTGTCTGTTCAGCGCTGGGGGTGGGGGCCTTCGCGGGGGCTGGGCTGGCCAGGGGGTCAGCGTCAGGCACACCCGGGTCTCCCTCGTGATCGAGTAGCACCTTGCGGGGGCGGACGGCTCCGTAGCCGACCCAGTCGCTGCGCTTGGCGCCGTCGACGGGGCCTCCAGCGGTCTGGATGAGGACACGGGCCACCTGGTTTGCGGTCCAGTCGGGGTGGGCCGACCAGACGAGCGCGGCGGAGGCGGAGGCCAGACTGGTGGCGTACGAGGTACCTCCGTCTCCCACGCACCAATCCTTGTTGCCGTTGCAGCGGTTCAGGACTTGGCCACCGGGGGCGGACAGGTCCGTGTCCGGCCCGTGGGAGCTGAACGGCATGACTTGACCATCCTCGTCGACGGCCCCTACGCCGAGGACTCCCGGCAGGGCGGCAATGACGTTGGTCCAGTTGTTACCCTCCCCCTCGTTTCCCATGGCGGCGAAGATGAGTACGCCCTTGCTCTGGGCGTACTCGACAGCCGGCTTGATCTTGCCCATCGGCCAGTCCTGAGTCATGCCGATGGACAGGTTGATGACTTTGGCTCCGTTGTCGGCCGCGTACCGAATTCCCTTGGCGGCTTCGGACGCCACGGCAAACGCCATGGGCGTGCCGACGCTGGTGCGGATGGGCAACACTTTGGCGCCGGGAGCAAGGCCCCGCGGGCCGCCTGCCGAGCCGTCGCCGACGATCCCCGCGGTCATGGTGGTCCCATGCCCGACGAAATCCTCATGCGGCGGGTACGACACGTCCGGACGTTCGAACGGCGGCTCCATGAAAGACATGCCTGGAAGGACCCGGCCCTCCAGCCCTGGAATATCTTTGACGCCACTGTCGATGACGGCCACCGTGATGCCGGTGCCGTCTGCGACCTTCCACATCTCCTGGGCTTTCATCTTCGTGAGGTAGCCCCGCGGGTCAGTATCGGCGGCCGCCGGCATCACCGTGCCGGCGCAGACCGTCCACGCCGCGACGATCACGCCCGCCGCCCTCCGCCACGACCCATGTCGACGTATGGTGCCCTGCATTTCCGCCCCTTTGTGTCCAAGCGCTGCAATCTTGCGCGGACCCCACCCCATCACACTGTCCATCCAGGGCAGCACCTGACCTTCCGATAACTCCAGGGCAAGCCTCACAGCAGCGCAGCCCTGAGGAACCAGAGCGCGCGGGGTATCGGAAGGCTGCCGACGGCAACAGCCCATCCCTCAGCTGCTGTTACGGCTCAAGACCGGCCACTGCCACTGAGCGGTCCCCGTGCCATGTTGAGCGCGTAGTGGACGTGCAACGGTTCGGCCAGGCAGAGCTGGCGCTGGCAGGCCCGGACCGGGGGCGGCTGGAGCCTGGTCAACGCGAATTCGGGCAAGTGCCTGACCATTCAGGGCCAGGGCGACGGGGCTCGCCGTCCAGCGGCCCTGCGACGGCAGCCGCCTGCAGACCTGGAACTAGTACTCCAGCCGGACTTTGATGTTATGCCCGGTCAACGGCTTGAGTGTGGGGAGTGTAGCGGGGTGGTGCCGGGTGCGGGACGGGTTCGCAGGGACCGTCCCGCAAACGAGTGCCCGCGCCGTGTGTAGTGACATCCGGCTGGGCAGTCACTGGGTGTGATTGCCGACGTACCCGCCGCCGAATGGGAACAGGAACTGGAAGAACTCTTCCTGCAGATCGGGCACCGCTTCCCGCGTGTCGAGCCGCGGCGCCGGATGCGGGACTACATCCGTGGTCTGCTCGGCCCGGTGGGCCGCAAGAATTCGTGGCAACTGGCCGAGTTTGCCGGGCACTCCACGCCGGACGGACTGCAGCACCTCCTGGCGAAGAGCCGGTGGGAGGCTGACGATATCCGTGATGACCTGCAGGGATACGTTGCCGAGCATCTCGGCGCGGACGACGGTGTCCTGATCATCGATGACACCGGGTTCGTCAAGAAGGGCATCACCTCAGCCGGGGTGCAGCGGCAGTACTCCGGCACTGCCGGCCGCACCGAGAACTGCCAGATCGGCGTCTTCGCTGCCTACGCCACCACCCGGGGCCACGCCCTGGTCGACCGCGAGCTCTACCTGCCCAAGTCCTGGACCGACGACCAAGAACGCTGTCGGGCTGCCAAGATTCCCGGCGAGCGTGGCGTCGCGACGAAGAACGACCTGGCCCGCACCATGGTCCTGCGAGCACTCGCCTCTCGGCTTCCCGTCGCCTGGGTGGCCGCGGATGCGGCCTACGGGCAGGACTCCCACTTCCGCCGGTTTCTGGAAGACGCCGGCCTGTCCTATGTCATGGCCGTGCCCAAGTCCCAGCAGGTGCACGGCCCCCGCATCGACCACCTCATCGGCCAGGCTCCCGCCGAAGCATGGCAGCGGCTCTCCTGCGGCGATGGCGCCAAGGGGCCACGCGTTTACGACTGGGCCGCGGCCCGGCTGCCGGCCGTCTGGGAGTTCGACGGTGACGAGCCCACCCGCCAGCGATGGATGCTTGCCCGCCGCAGCATCACCAAGCCTGACGAGCTCGCCTACTTCCTGGCTTCGGCACCGTTGGAGGCGACCCTGGCCGACCTCGTGCGGATCGCCGGCTGCCGCTGGAAGATTGAGGAGTGCTTCCAGAGCGCGAAGAACGAGTTTGGACTCTGACAGCCCCGAACGCAGCACCCGTTCGACAAGGCCGCCTGGGATCAGCCCGAGCGATGGGGTTCCCTCTCCACCGGCCGTGCCTCGCGCACCCGAGGAACGCGACCGGAACCCCAGTCACATCCCCGGGAACCTCACGCCCGGCGATCCCCCGCACTCTTCTACCCGTGGCGTTCCGGACAAGGGGTGAGTCGGAGCGTCGAAGCCCGGCAGGCCGGACTCGCGGAACGTCCCGAGGGCTCCTCGACGGGGCTGCTGCGCGTGGTGGTCGCCGAGGCTTCCCTGGCCGCGGCGCTGATGTTCTACCTCGGGGCCACATACACCAGCCAGTTCTACCGCTATTTCAACCTGTATTTCTTCTCCCTCGAATTCTCGTTCGCCAATCTGGTGGTCCAGAGCCTGCACCTGCTGCGGCTTCCGGTCCTGCTAGCGGTCCTGCTCGTCGCGGGCCTGGCCGCAGCTCCGTGGGCACGGGGCCAAATGTCGGGGTCGAGCCGGCGGACCCGCCCGCTACCGCCCCTGCCTGCTGCCAGGTTCGTCGCTCCGTCGTTCATCGCGGCGGGTGTCCTCCTGGTGTTGCTTTGGCGCTGGATCCACCCCTATGCCTGGACGGCGCCCCTCGCCATCGCGGCCGGATTCCTGCTGGGCGCACCATGGGGGGCCGGGCGCCGCAGTCCGGGCGATGTCCGGCGACGGACCGTGTCGGTCTTCGTCGCGGGTGTCTGTGTGTTCTGGGCCCTGACTCAGGTCACCCGGCAGATCGCGCAGGACGACGCGAGGGAGCACGCCCGCAATGTCCAGGGATGGACCCGCGTCATGATTCTCAGTTCCAGGAGGCTGAGTCTGCCCGCGCCTGGCACCGTGGAAGAACGACTCCCGGTCAAGGACCTGCTCCTGCCGTACCGGTACACCGGCCTCCGGCTCCTCGCCGAAGGGAACGGTCGGTACTACGTGGTGCCGGAGGACTGGAAGGTGGAGAACGCCGACCCGATCTACGCCATCCGGGAGAGCGACGACGTGTGGATCAGTCTGCGGGCGGCCTGAGGAGATCGAGAATCTCGACGTATGTGAATGGGTGCGGCGGTGGCAGCAGATGGGCGTCAGCCAGTTCGGGACGGCAGTCCCTGCTCATGCCGCGCGGCTTTGGCGATCTTGGCCGTCACGAGGCGGCCAAGCTGCTGCCGTCAGGCGCCAATCTGTCGCTGAGGGGGTGGGTGGTTGCGATATCCGAGGCTTGCTGAGCTGGGATGTTGAAGGTGGTGTGAGAACGGGTCTTGCGGCCCAGGGTTGGGCTGGTCTGGGGTTGTTGCGGGTTGGTTGAGAATCTTGCGGGTGTTCCAGATGGCGTCTGGGTCTCAAGGACCGGCGGCGCCATTTCGCGCTTTCTCGGTGTTTATGCTGGTCAGCGGAGTGACTGGCGGGCCGGGGTACGGGTTTTGCGCTGGTGCCTGGTTTCCCCTTGCTCCGTGCACCGGACCAGTGACCCGTTGGGTAACTCGTCCTTCCGCTGAGCAACAGGGTCAGTGCGCCGGTGTGGTGATGCGGGTGGCGAGTCCGTCGAGCAGGGCTGTGAGGCCGTGGTGGAGGAGGGATTCGGGGGAGAGGGCGGAGTCCGCTCTCGCCGCGGCGAACGCCGGGAAGGCTCCGCCGTCCACCAGCGCCGCCAGCCGTGTCTCCTGGGCGCGCATCCACTCCTGCCCGCTGACGCCGCTGGTGCGTGCCGCGTCGGACTCCGGCTCGAGGTCGACGGCGTGGCCGCGGACGTACCCGAAGAGGGTGACGGCGGCGTGCATCCGGGTGTCGTTGTCCAGGCCGAGTCCGTCCAGGGCGGCGAGGGCCCAGTCGATGTGGCGGATGCCGTTGGGGATCAGCAGGGGCCGGCTGAGGTTCATGGCGCTGGCCAGCCAGGGGTGGGCCCGGTAGAGCCGCCATTGCAGGGCCGCCGAGAGTTCCAGCCGTTCCCGCCAGCGCGGCGGCGGCCGCTCGGGCAGAGTCTGTTCCCCGAACACGGCGTCGGCCATCAGCACCACCAGCTGCTCCTTGCTGCTGACGTGCCGGTACAGGGACATCGCCGAGACCCCGAGCTCCGCGCCGAGCCGGCGCATGGTCAGGGCCGCCAGCCCCTCCGCGTCGGCGATCTCGACGGCCGCGCGGACGATCCGCGCACGCCGCTGCACGTCGTCCTCTGTACCGGTCCGGCGTCCCTGGCTTGATGCGGGCCGGGCCGCGACCACGGTCCCCACCCCCGGCACCGCCCGCACCAGCCCCTCCTGCCCGAGCGCGGCCAGGACCTTGCTCGCGGTGGCCATGGCGACCCCCCACCGCTGGGTGATGGCCCGTGTCGAGGGCACCCGGTCCCCGGGCCGCAGTTCCCCGCGCTCGATGCGCCCGCGCAGCTCGGCCGCGATCCGCGCGTACGGCGCCTGCGTCCGCTCCGTCATCCCACCCTCCCTGGTGCACTAGTACGGACGAACCGTAGTGCACTAGCTCGGTTTGTTCAACTCGCCTGTTCCACCAAGCATGTCCCGTCTGTACGTTGTACACATCACCCCCGAGAGAGGACAGGGAAAATGAACGAGACCAAGACCCAGACCAAGACCCAGACCGTGCTGATCTCCGGCGGCAGCGTCGCGGGCCCGGCCCTGGCCTACTGGCTGCACCGCCACGGCTTCACCCCCACGATCGTCGAGCGGGCCGCGGAGCTGCGCGACGGCGGCTACGCGGTCGACTTCCGCGGCGAGGCCCTCGACGTCCTGGACCGCATGGGCCTCCTCCAGCAGATCCGCGCCCTGGACACCGGGATGGGCGACGCGGCCATGGTCGACGCCGAGGGCCGCCAGTACGCCACCCTCCCGGCGGCGATATTCGCCGGCGACATGGAGGTCCTCAAGGGCGACCTGACCCGCATGCTGTACGAGGCCACCCGCGAGAACGTCGAATACGTCTTCGGCGACTCCATCGCCACTCTGGATCAGGACGAAGACGGCGTGCTCGTCACCTTCGAACACGGCGCGCCCCGCCGCTTCGACCTGGTCGTCGGAGCCGACGGCCTGCACTCCCGCACCCGCGCCCTGGCCTTCGGCCCCGAGGAGGAGTTCGTCCGCCACCTCGGCATCTACACCGCGATCTTCAACCTCGACAACTACCTGGGCCTTCAGAACACCGGCCGCCTCTACGCTGCCCCCGGCAGGGCCGCCAACATCTTCACGGCCCGCGACAACACCGAGGCCCGTGCCGCCTTCCACTTCGCCGCCGAGCACCTGGACTACGACCGCCGCGACCCCGCCGCACACAAGCGGATCATCGCCGAGCGGTTCGCCGGCGAGGGCTGGGAGGTGCCGCGCCTGCTGAAGGAGATGGACACCGCGCAGGAATTCTTCTTCGACTCCAACGCCCAGGTCGAGATGGACACCTACTCGGCCGGCCGCATCGTCCTCCTTGGTGACGCGGGCTACTGCGCCGGCCCCACCTCGGGCCGCGGCACCTCCCAGGCACTGATCGGCGCCTACCTCCTCGCCGGCGAACTCGCCACCCGCGACGGTGACCACACGGCCGCCTTTGCCGCCTACGAGCAGCAGATGCGTCCCTACGTGGCCGAACACCAGGCCCTGGGCCGCGAGGGCGCCGAACGGTTCTTCATGCCTGCTCCCACCCAGGAGATCCTCGACATGCTGGCCGCCAATGCCCCCGAGAACACCCGCACCAAGCCGGTCCGCCTCCCCGACTACACCCCTGCCACCGCCGCCTGACGGGCGACGGCGCATGGACACCTGGACCCAGCCGCCCGGCCGTCTGTCGCCGGGGCTGATGATCTGCGGGGTTCTGTCGGTGGTTTTCGGCAGGTTTTTGTCAGTGGTCTGGGTGTTGTTTCCGCTGGTAGGCGTGGGTGTTCGGTACTGACGTGGGGTGCCGATTTGGCGCTGTCATGTCTGGCGTTTGTGCTGGTCGTTTTGGTGCAGATCGGGTTGGCGTGGGCCAGCGCCGTCGGTCAGCATTCCCTCGCGTCTCAAGCCGTTACGGGGAGGACCGCTACCCGTTTGCGTCGGAGAAGCTAACCCTCACTGCGACCAGTGCGCCTGAGACGTCCAGGTTGGCGAGCACGGGGAAGTAGCCGTCGCCCCAGCTGGTCATCGCGCAGAGCAGTCGGGCGTCGCCGATGTCCACGGTTCCGGCCTCGACTTCAGAGGCACGAACCTGTCGCATGATCTGCCAGTGGTGGGAATGGGGTCGGAAGTCGACCATCATGCGCCGCCCGGTCTCCTCCTTCCAGCTTTGCACAGCGCGTGTCTTCTCCCAGGCCTGCGCCACGGGCAGCCCAGCCCATCCGCGGACACCGTCTTCGCCGGGTTCGCCCAGTTCCGGTGCCGAAAACTTTGCGGCGGCTTCCTCTGCGGCAGCGCCCCAGAATGCGACGTCGGCCAGGCCGTCCACGGGCTCGTCGTGTTGCCAGGCGTTCAGGGCGTCTGTATCGGCGAAGAGCACGCGGGCCCAGTCGACGCCGACCTCACTCAGGCGCACGGATGATTGTGGTGTGGCTTCGCTCATCCGGACCGATATCTCAGACCAGCGCGGCCCGACGCCCTCGCAGTGGTCGGCCCGTGAAGCCAGCACCGGCAGGTGGCGATCGGTGGGCACTCCTCCCAATGCGACGACGGGCACCCCGGACATCAGGAAGCCGCCGCCGCCTTGAGCGGCGGTACGGCGCGCGTTGGGCATGTGGTTCGCGGCTGGGCAATGCTGCCAAGCGGGCGTCCAGCCGCGTTGTCCGGCAGTGCTCGTCGAACATCGCCTCAAGCGTCCCTGCCCGGGAGGGGGGTATGTCGTGGAGCATGGAGCCTGGCTGCCGGTCGAAAGTGCGGGCCGCTGCCGAGGCGTCTGGGCCGACCACGGCAAAGTCGACTGAGTTGCGTATTTCGGCAGCCATCGCCGGATCGTCAATACCAAGCAGAGCAGGATCGATTTCCGCCGGCGAACGTTCTCCGCTCCACGTCCCCAGCGGCTGCCGTCAACGATGACCAGAGTGCCCGACGGGCAGCTGATCTCTCCGAGCCTGAAGATCTCTTCCATGGCGCGCGAGTCTACGGCCGTCCCTGGGGCCGTCAGCAGGCGCACCGGGACGATCCGGTGAAGCGGATGCCCAGGCTTGAGAGAGACCCGTCAGCTCTCACCGTCGCAGCCAAGTCCAGGCGCTGAAGGCCAGCGGCCCGTCATGCCTGGTCTTGCCTGATCATCGCTGGTCTCCCTCAACCTGGCCGGCAACATCGGCGCGTTTCATGGCGCCCGGAGGTCCCGCCGCCTGTCTGCACCGCTGAGTCCCGCGCCGGTGGGGTGTGAGTGGGGTAGGCGGATGTGGATGGCGGTGGCGTGTTCGGTGAGGGTGGTGGCATCACGGGTGGTGATGAGGGGGTGGAGGGGGCTGGTTGGTGGGCGGCCGGTGTCTTGATGGTGGTGGTGTGCTGCGGTGATGAGGGTGTGGCCCCAGGCGGGCAGGGCGTGGGCGAGGGTCGGCGAGCTCGCCGTGGCCGTTGTCGTGGATCCGCAAAGAAGAATCGGCGGTTCTCGTGGCGCTGGTGGCGTGCAAGCGCCGTGTACTACCTGATCGTCGACGAGGTCCGATTGCTTGCAGAGCACCCTGAGAACGCGGAGCTGCGCGATCTGATCGCTGCCATTCGACGCCGTGGTCCTGCGTTGACGTCATCCTGCAACGCAGGCAGTAGACCGGGAATGGGGCCCAGCCAGAGCGGGAACTCCCATCACCGAGGGCTCCGAACTCCTCCTGCATTTTCCCTCGGGTGATACCAGAGTCGGGAGACCGCGGTGTCAAGACCCCGGTGCTCGGATGGGTGGTGTTGCCGGGTATCTGGGGTGGGGTCGTGCCGAGGTGTGGCATACCGGGTTTGCGCGCTGTGGCGGCCGGGGCCCGGGGCCGGAGGGATGGGGAACCATGAGGGTGGGGCAGGCGAGGGAACTGATCGGCCAGGTGGTGATGGACGCGGTGCGTTCCGGCTTCGCGGCCTGGTTCGACGACATGGACTACGTGACGCATCCGGATCCGCCTCCAGGTTTCCGGGCCGGGTG
This sequence comes from Streptomyces sp. NPDC059564, assembly GCF_042735575.1. NCBI lineage: Bacteria > Bacillati > Actinomycetota > Actinomycetes > Kitasatosporales > Streptomycetaceae > Streptomyces > Streptomyces sp. NPDC059564. The sequence goes on from NZ_JBHWBP010000125.1 coordinate 18,930, forward strand.
CGAGAGTGCGGGCCATGACGCCTCGCGTGTCCCCGAGGTGCCCGCGGCACGGGTGGAATCCCGGATCACCGACGGTGAGCCGGGGATGTTCTTCACCTACAAAGTCGAGTACGGCGCCGAGCCGCTCATCCAGCTGTCCGTCTCCCGCACGTGGGCGAGGCAGGTCGCCGCCGCTGGCTGGGTCTTCGTGGAGGGCCTGCCGGTGGTCGATGTCCTGGAATGGGACCACTCCGTCACGCCCGCCCGCCCGGCCCGGGTACGCACCGCGCTGATCCACGCCGACTACGACGCTGGGATGCACGGCTGGCGCGCCCACGCCGACAACCGCACCTGCCGCGTCGCCTGGACCGGTGAGGGCAAGGCATTACTTGTCATGCCCTGGGACGAACCTTCCGGCCCCTGACATCCGGCCTTCCGCACCCGCCTGCGCCCCGGCCCGTTGCGGGGTGGTCACTTCGGCGGCTGCGGTGAACACTGTTCAGGTCGGCCAGTTGACCTGCCCGCTTTTGACTTGGAGTACACCCGGAGCCTGGGCTTCGTGGAACCTGAGGGATCCGATCCAGACTGTGCCGTCCCCGAGCTGGTGCGTTTCGTGAGTCCTTGTGGCTAGCCAGCAGAGCAGCTCGCCGACCTTCTCGAACTCGTCCGGGTGGATTTCCTGGCGGGACGTCAGCGACCAGCCCTTCCTGGGCAGGTCCGCGCGACTGGCCAGTGCCGAGGAGAGCACGCCAGCTACCCGCCATGCCGCGCCGTGCCCGGCCAGCAGTGGGTACGGGTCGTCCTCAATCACTGGGATCCCTGAGTCGTCCACCACTACGAAGGGGAACTTGGTGACGATGGACAGGCATTCCGGTTGGGGTCCGATTCCCAGATGCCAGCTCAGCTCGGCGAGCTCCTTCTCGGAGATCTCGTCCCGCAGGTCGAGGGCGATCATCAACTCATAAATGTCACTCACCTGGTGACCCTACAATCCACTGGTCGTCCCGCGCGGGTTCCAGTGCCAGGCGACAGGACGGCCTGGCACTCTGCCCGGAGGCCGTGTGGCCCTGCCCTAGAGGGCGCGAAGTTCGTGCGGAACCTCAGAGGCGCCGACTACGGGACGCTGAATCCGTCGCTGGCCTTCACCGATCGGTGTCATCTCGGTGACACCGACCCCCGACCTGTAAAACCGCAGTTCACAAGGGGCATGAGGGACAGTCTAGGTGCGGGTGCGCAGGTTGATTGAGTATGAGCAGTTTCACTGGTCGTCGACAACTGTCGGCGCTCAGTGAAACTGAGTAGTCGTCATGCTCCTGACCTGGTGTTGTGCAGGTTGGTTGAGCGTGTTTGTGGCTGAGTGGCTC
>NZ_JBHWBP010000126.1:0-20145 GCF_042735575.1 Streptomyces sp. NPDC059564
TGCGGGGGGAAGGGGGCATGGGGGGGGGGGGTCTACAGCTACGCGCCCCGTACCCCCGCGGGGGTACGGGCCGCTTCGGGTGGGGCTACGCCTTGCGGAGGCGGAAGGTCAGGGCGAGGGAGTCGTCCGTGAAGGGGGCGCCGTACGTGGGGTCGGCGGAGCCTTCGGCGAAGTCGGTGGCCAGGACCTCGTCGGAGATGAGCGCCGCGTGGTCCGTCAGGGCCGTGACGACCTCCGGGTCCGTCGAGGACCAGCGGAGCACGATGCGGTCGGCCACGTCGAGGCCGGAGTTCTTCCGGGCCTCCTGGATCAGGCGGATCGCGTCACGGGCCAGCCCCGCCAGCCGCAGCTCCGGCGTGATCTCCAGGTCGAGGGCGACCGTCGCGCCGGAGTCGGACGCCACCGACCACCCCTCGCGCGGGGTCTCCGTGATGATGACCTCCTCCGGGGTGAGGGACACCGGGGCGCCGTTCACCTCGACCTCGGCCGTGCCGGACCGCAGGGCCAGCGACAGTGCCGCCGCGTCGGCCGCGGCCACCGCCTTCGCGACGTCCTGCACGCCCTTGCCGAACCGCTTGCCCAGCGCGCGGAAGTTCGCCTTGGCCGTGGTGTCCACCAGCGACCCGCCGACCTCTGACAGGGAGGCCAGGGAGGAGACGTTCAGCTCCTCCGTGATCTGGGAGTGCAGCTCCGGGGAGAGGGTCTCGAAGCCGGACACCGCGACCAGCGCGCGGGACAGCGGCTGGCGGGTCTTCACGCCCGATTCGGCCCGCGTCGCGCGGCCCAGCTCCACGAGGCGGCGTACCAGCAGCATCTGCTGGGACAGGGCCGGGTCCACCTGAGCGGCGTCCGCGACCGGCCAGGTCGACAGGTGCACCGACTCCGGGGCGTCCGGGGTGACCGGGACGATCATGTCCTGCCAGACCCGCTCCGTGATGAAGGGGGTGAGCGGGGCCATCAGGCGCGTGACCGTCTCCACGACCTCGTGCAGCGTGCGCAGCGCGGCCTTGTCGCCCTGCCAGAAGCGGCGGCGCGAGCGGCGGACGTACCAGTTGGAGAGGTCGTCCACGAAGGAGGACAGGAGCTTGCCCGCGCGCTGGGTGTCGTACGACTCCATCGCCTCCGTCACCTCGGACACGAGGGTGTGGAGCTCCGAGAGCAGCCAGCGGTCCAGAACCGTGCGGTCGGCCGGGGCCGGGTCCGCGGCGGACGGGGCCCAGCCCGACGTACGGGCGTACAGGGCCTGGAAGGCGACCGTGTTCCAGTACGTGAGGAGGGTCTTGCGGACGACCTCCTGGATCGTGCCGTGGCCGACGCGGCGCGCCGCCCACGGGGAGCCGCCGGCCGCCATGAACCAGCGGACCGCGTCCGCGCCGTGCTGGTCCATGAGCGGGATCGGCTGGAGGATGTTGCCCAGGTGCTTGGACATCTTGCGGCCGTCCTCGGCGAGGATGTGGCCCAGGCAGACCACGTTCTCGTAGGAGGACTTGTCGAAGACGAGGGTGCCGACCGCCATCAGCGTGTAGAACCAGCCGCGCGTCTGGTCGATGGCCTCCGAGATGAACTGCGCCGGGTAGCGCTTCTCGAAGATCTCCTTGTTCTTGTACGGGTAGCCCCACTGCGCGAACGGCATCGAGCCCGAGTCGTACCAGGCGTCGATGACCTCGGGGACGCGGACGGCCTCCAGGGAGCAGCCCTCGTGGGTGCAGGTGAAGGTGACGTCGTCGATGTACGGGCGGTGCGGGTCCAGCTGCGACTGGTCGGTGCCGGACAGCTCGGTCAGCTCCGCGCGCGAGCCGACGCAGGTGAGGTGGTTCTCCTCGCAGCGCCAGATCGGCAGCGGGGTGCCCCAGTAGCGGTTGCGGGAGAGCGCCCAGTCGATGTTGTTGTTCAGCCAGTCGCCGAAGCGGCCCTGCTTGACCGAGTCCGGGAACCAGTTCGTTTTCTCGTTCTCCCGCAGCATCGCGTCCTTGACGGCGGTGGTGCGGATGTACCAGGAGGGCTGCGCGTAGTAGAGCAGGGCCGTGTGGCAGCGCCAGCAGTGCGGGTAGCTGTGCTCGTAGGCGATGTGCTTGAAGAGCAGGCCGCGCGCGTCGAGGTCGGCGGTCAGCTTCTCGTCGGCCTTCTTGAAGAAGACGCCGCCGACGAGCGGGACCTCCTCCTCGAAGGTGCCGTCGGGGCGGACCGGGTTCACGACGGGCAGGCCGTAGGCGCGGCAGACCGCGAGGTCGTCGGCGCCGAAGGCGGGGGACTGGTGGACCAGACCGGTGCCGTCCTCGGTCGTGACGTACTCGGCGTTCACGACGTAGTGGGCGGGCGCCGGGAACTCGACCAGGTCGAAGGGGCGCTGGTACGTCCAGCGCTCCATCTCCTTGCCCGTGAAGGTCTCGCCGGTGGCCTCCCAGCCCTCGCCGAGGGACTTCTCCAGCAGCGGCTGGGCGACGACCAGCTTCTCCGAGCCCTCGTCGCCGGTACGGCGGGCGACGACGTACGTGACCTCGGGGTGCGCGGCGACGGCCGTGTTGGACACCAGGGTCCAGGGGGTCGTCGTCCAGACCAGCAGAGCCGCCTCGCCCGCGAGGGGGCCGGAGGTCAGCGGGAAGCGGACGTAGACCGAGGGGTCGACGACCGTCTCGTAGCCCTGCGCCAGCTCGTGGTCGGAGAGGCCGGTGCCGCAGCGGGGGCACCAGGGGGCGACGCGGTGGTCCTGGGTGAGCAGGCCCTTGTTGAAGATCTCCTTCAGCGACCACCACACGGACTCGACGTAGTCGGGGTCCATGGTCCGGTAGGCGTCGTCCAGGTCGACCCAGTAGCCCATGCGGGTCGTGAGCTCGGTGAACGCGTCGGTGTGGCGGGTCACGGACTCGCGGCACTTCGCGTTGAACTCGGCGATGCCGTAGGCCTCGATGTCCTGCTTGCCGTTGAAGCCGAGCTCCTTCTCGACGGCGAGCTCGACGGGCAGGCCGTGGCAGTCCCAGCCGGCCTTGCGGGCCACGTGGTAGCCGCGCATGGTGCGGAACCGGGGGAAGACGTCCTTGAAGACGCGGGCCTCGATGTGGTGCGCGCCGGGCATGCCGTTCGCGGTCGGCGGGCCCTCGTAGAAGACCCACTCGGGGCGGCCTTCGGACTGCTCCAGGGTCTTGGCGAAGGTCTTGCTCTCGCGCCAGAAGTCGAGGACGGCGTGCTCGAGGGCAGGCAGGTCGACCTGGGCGGGGACCGGGCGGTACTGCGGCGGTGTGGTCATGAGGCTGAACTCTTCCTCCGGCGGGGTGTCACTTCCGTCCGGAGGGACGAGAGCCGAACGGCTGCTCCCGCGGTACCACCCTCCTTGGCCCCCGGACACGTCCGGTGGCCCCCTCATTGGGGTGCGAAGCCGGTTCTACTGGCCCTACGGGGATCCGTACGGGCGTTCTTCCGGCGGCTCAGGGGTGATCCTTCGCATCGCGCTCGCCCCCGGGCTCTCACCGTCCCCGGGTCGCTCCTGGCTGCGTCCGACGCTACTCGTCCCCGTCCATGCCTCTCGCTGCGCCCAGTGTACGGGCCGGGGCCCCGCTCGGCAGACCGGTTATCCGGCGGCCCGGGCGTGACCCGGATGGGCTGATCGCCCGGTACGGGATCCACTGGGGCGGGTGGGGCGGATTACCGGGCTTCCGGATGGGCACAACGGATGCAGGTTGACCTCGATGGACGCGTGCCCCGTTGCCGTGTGGTCGGCGCCGATTTATCGTTCCGGCACGATTCGCGAACAAGATCACAGTACGTGAAAAGGGGCCGCGGCCATGGTGGCGAAGAAGACGGCGACGCAGGAGGTGGCTGCTGTGCCAGGCTCCACGCCTGCCGCCAAACGGGCTGCTCCGGCCAAGAAGACGGCGGCCAGGAAGACCGCGGCGGTGAAGAAGACGGCTGCGGTCAAGAAGACGGCAGCCGCCGAGGAGACGGCAGCCGCCAAGAAGGCGGCCGCGGTCGAGAAGACGGCAGCGACGACGAAGGCGGCGCCGGCGAAGGCGGCCGCGAAGGGCACCACGGGCAAGGCCGCGGCCAAGAAGGCCGCGACCGAGGGGGCGGCCCCGGCCGCGCGGAAGACGGGAGCTCGGAAAGTGGTTGCCAAGAAGACTGCGGGTACGGCCAGGAAGACGGCCGCTGCGGCCACCAGCGGGCTCCCGAAGGCGCGGGCCACGGCGGCGACCCCGCCCGGGGAGCTGGCCGTACGCCCCGGAGAGGACCCCTGGACCGAACAGGAGGTCCAGGACGCCCGTACGGAGCTGGTGTCGGAGGTGCTGCGGCTGCGCGCCGAACTGGAGGCCTCCGAGGTGGCCATCACGGGCCTGATGCGGGACTCGGGCGACGGTGCGGGCGACGACCAGGCCGACACCGGTACCAAGAACATCACCCGGGAGTCCGAGCTGGCCCTCGCCGCGAACGCCAGCTCGATGCTGGAGCAGACCGAGCGGGCCCTGGAACGGCTGGAGGCGGGCACGTACGGGCTCTGCGAGAACTGCGGGAAGCCCATCGGCAAGGCGCGGATGCAGGCGTTCCCGCGGGCCACCCTGTGCGTCGACTGCAAGCAGAAGCAGGAGCGGAGGCACTAGGCGCGACGTGCGCCCCCTGACGTACTCTCGTGTCTCGTCAGGATCGAGCTAGTCGAGGGACTCACGTGGCAGAGGCGGAGCGCATCATCGGTACGCCGGAGGTCGGGGACGACGCCGAGCCGCAGTCCGAGCCGGTCGCGCCCAGGGGGCGGCGGCGGATCGCGGCGCTCATCGTCGTGGCGGTGCTCGCGTACCTGGTCGACCTCGGCAGCAAGATGCTGGTCGTGGCCAGGCTGGAGCACCAGCCGCCGATCCGGGTCGTCGGCGACCTGCTGAAGTTCGAGGCCATCCGCAATCCCGGGGCGGCCTTCGGGTTCGGCGAGGCCTTCACGATCATCTTCACCTGCATCGCGGCCACCGTGATCGTGGTGATCGTGCGCCTCGCGCGCAAGCTGTACAGCCTGCCGTGGGCCATCGCCCTGGGCCTGCTGCTCGGCGGCGCGCTGGGCAACCTCACCGACCGGATCTTCCGTTCGCCGGGCGTGTTCCGCGGGGCGGTCGTCGACTTCATCGCCCCCGCGCACTTCGCGGTCTTCAACCTCGCGGACTCGGCGATCGTGTGCGGCGGGATCCTGATCGTCCTGCTGTCCTTCCGGGGCCTGGACCCGGACGGCACCGTCCACAAGGACTGATCGCGGGCCGATCGCGGGAATGCTCCTCTGCCGAGTCCTGCATACTCGACAGGTGAGTACGATTCCCGAGATCCGCACCCTGCCCGTTCCCGATGGCCTCGAGGGCGAGCGCGTCGACGCCGCCATCGCCCGTATGTTCGGTTTTTCCCGGACCAAGGCGGCCGAACTGGCGTCGGAGGGGAAGGTCTCGGTCGACGGCAGCGTCGTCGGCAAGTCCGAGCGGGTGCACGGCGGCGCCTGGCTCGAAGTCGAGATGCCCGCCCCGCCGCGGCCCGTCGAGCTCGTCGCCGAGCCCGTGCCCGGCATGGAGATCGTCCACGACGACGACGACATCGTCGTGATCATGAAGCCCGTCGGCGTCGCCGCCCACCCGAGCCCCGGCTGGACCGGCACCACCGTCATCGGCGGTCTCGCCGCCGCCGGCTACCGGATCTCCACCTCCGGCGCGTCCGAGCGGCAGGGCATCGTGCACCGCCTCGACGTCGGCACGTCCGGCCTGATGGCCGTCGCCAAGTCCGAGCGCGCGTACACCTCGCTGAAGAACCAGTTCCGCGAGCGGGTCGTGGACAAGCGCTACCACGCGCTGGTCCAGGGCCACCCGGACCCGATGAGCGGCACCATCGACGCGCCGATCGGGCGGCACCCCACCGCCGACTACAAGTGGGCCGTGACGCAGGAGGGCAAGGCCTCCGTCACCCACTACGACCTGATCGAGGCGTTCCGGGCGGCGTCGCTGCTGGACATCAAGCTGGAGACGGGGCGCACGCACCAGATCCGCGTGCACATGTCCGCGCACCGGCACCCCTGCGTCGGTGACCTGACGTACGGGGCCGACCCGACCGTCGCGAAGCGGCTGGGGCTGACCCGGCAGTGGCTGCACGCGGTGCGGCTCGGCTTCGAGCACCCCGCCGACGGGCAGTGGGTGGAGTTCGAGAGCGGCTACCCGGCCGACCTCCAGCACGCGCTGGATGTGATCCGGGCCGAGAGCCAGTGACCGCCGGGGCCGGTGCCGCTGCTGCTGCCGCCGCCGTCTCGGTGAGGGTCGCGGAGTCCGAAGCGGACCTGGCGGCTTGCTACGTCGTGCGGACCGAGGTGTTCGTGGTCGAGCAGTCCGTGCCGGAGTCGATCGAGTACGACGCGTACGACGCGGTGGCGGTGCACGTGCTGGCCGTGGGGCCGGACGGGGAGCCGCTGGGCACCGGGCGGCTGCTGCACGGGCCCGAGGCCCTCGGCAAGACCGGCTCGCCGGAGGTCGGCTCGCTGGGGCGGCTGGCCGTACGGAAGTCCGCGCGCGGGCTGGGCGTCGGGGTGGCGCTGGTCCGGGCGATCGAGGCGGAGGCCGCCGGGTTGGGGCTGGCCGCCGTTGATCTGGGGGCGCAGACGCATGCGCTCGGCTTCTACGAGCGGCTCGGCTACGTGGCCTACGGCCCGGAGTTCGAGGACGCGGGCATCCCGCACCGGGCGATGCGGCGCGCTCTGCCGTAGCCCGGAGGGTTCGGCGCGGCGCCGTTGCCGGGGGCCGGCCCCCGGACCCCCGCGCCTCAAACGCCGGCGGGGCTGTATGGGCCGGGCGGGGCTGGATTGCCCGGAGGGCAATTTCAGCCTCGCCGGCGCTTGAGGCGCGGGCGCGGAGCGCCGTGTGGTGAGCCGCGCCAAGGCGCAGACCCGGGTCTCTCAGCCGCGCCGGCGGTCGAAGGGCGGGTCGGGGACTGCCCCGCGCCTCGACACGCGGCGGCGGGGCTTGTGGACCGGCCAGCCGAGCGGCAGCGTACTGGCAGGGTGGGGGAGTGGATCAGCTTGCTCTGCTGTTCGTGCTGTTGCTCGGGGCCGTGGTCACCGTTCCGCTCGGGGACCGGCTGGGGCTGCCCGCGCCCGTGCTGATGACCATCGGCGGGGTGGTGCTGGCCCTGGTGCCGGTCGTGCCGAACGTGGACGTCCCGCCCGAGTACATCCTGCCGCTCGTGCTGCCCCCGCTGCTGTACGCCTCGGCGCAGCGGACCTCCTGGCGCCAGTTCGCGGCCAACGTCCGGCCGATCCTGCTGCTGGCCGTGGCGCTGGTGTTCGTGACCACCGCCGCCGTCGCGGCCGTCGCGCACGCCGTCGTGCCGGGGCTGCCCGTCGCCGCGGCCGTCGCGCTCGGCGCGCTCGTCGCCCCGCCCGACCCCGTCGCGGCCACCGCCGTCGCCGGGTCGCTCGGGCTGCCCCGCCGGATGGTGTCCATCCTGGAGGGCGAGGGCCTGTTCAACGACGTCACCGCCATCGTGCTCTACCACGTGGCCGTCGCGGCCGCCGTCAGCGGCAGCTTCTCCTGGCCCGACGCGCTCGGCGAGTTCGTGCTGTCCGCCGTGGTGGCGGTGGCCGTCGGGTTCGCGCTGGGCTGGGCCACGCGGTGGCTGATGGGCCGGCTCGGGGACGCCACGCTCCAGATCGGGCTGACGCTGCTGGTCCCGTTCGTCGCGTACGTGGTGGCGGAGGAACTCCAGGGCTCCGGGGTGCTGGCCGTGCTGACGACGGCGCTGTTCCTCGCCGAGTACGCCTCGGACGCCGACGACGTGCTGGGGCGGCTCGCCGGCCACACCTTCTGGGAGATCGTCGACACCCTGGTCACGGGGGTGGCGTTCGGGCTGATCGGGCTGGAGCTGCACAACGTCTTCGGCGTCGCGAAGGGCCGCGCGTGGGAGATGGCCGGCTGGGCGGCGACCGTGATCGCGGTGGTGATCGGCGTACGGCTGCTCTGGCTGCTGCCGGCCGGCTGGCTCGCGAAGAAGCTGCACGGCCGGCGCGACTACGACGAGGAGATCCCGCTGAGCTGGCGGGAGAGCGTGGTGATGTGGTGGGCCGGGATGCGCGGGGTGGCCTCGGTCGCGCTGGCCCTGGCTATTCCCTTGCGCACGGACTCCGGCGAGCCCTTCCCCGCGCGGGACGAGATCGTGTTCATCGCCTTCGCGGTGATCATGGTGACCCTGGTGTGCCAGGGGCTGACGCTGCCGTTGCTGGTGCGGCGGCTGGGGGTGGAGGCGGACGTGGACGCCGAGCGGGAGGTCGAGCGGCAGCTGGCGCTGCGCGCGGCGAAGGCCGCCAAGCGGCGGCTGAGGGAGATCGAGGAGGTCGAGGACCTGCCCGAGGACCTCGTGGAGACGCTGTACCGGCGCGCGTACGACGTCGGGGCCAGGATCAGCCCCGATCTGGTCGACGAGGAGCGGCGCGAGGCGTACGCGAAGCGGGTCGAGCGGATCCGGCACGTCCAGCGGATCCAGCGCGAGATGATGTCCGCCGCCCGGCACGAGGTGCTGGCGGCGCGCAGTGAGCCGGGGGCGGACCCGGAGATCGTGGACCGGGTCCTGCGCCACCTCGACGTCCGCAGCCTGCGGAGCAACTAGTCAGGCGGGCGGCGGCTGCGATTCCGACGTCGTGACGCGGGGCAGGGCGTACGGGTGCTGCGCGGCCAGCCAGGTGATCAGCTGCTCGCGGACCGCGCAGCGCAGCGTCCACACGTCGTCGCCGTTCTTCGCGGTGACCACCGCCCGCACCAGGATGGTGTTCGGGGTGGTGTCGGTGACGGCCAGGCTGGCGGAGCGGCCGTCCCACTCGGGGATGTCCTTGAGGATCTCGGCGAGCTTGTCCCGCATGACGGCGACGGGTGCCGAGTGGTCGAGGTGCCAGAAGACCGTGCCGGTCATCTGGGCGCCCCCGCGCGACCAGTTCTCGTAGGGCTTGCTGGTGAAGTACGAGACCGGCATCGTGATCCGGCGTTCGTCCCAGGTGCGTACGACGAGGAAGGTCAGGGTGATCTCCTCGACCTTGCCCCACTCCTTGTCCACGACCACGGTGTCCCCGATGCGGACGGTGTCGCCGAAGGCGATCTGGAGTCCGGCGAAGAGGTTGCCGAGGGAGGACTGGGCGGCGATGCCGGCCACGATGCCGAGGACCCCGGCCGAGGCCAGCATCGAGGTGCCGATGGTGCGCATCGCCGGGAAGGTCAGCAGCATCGCGGCGGCGGCGACCACCACGGCCACGGCGGTGACCACCCGCTGGATCAGCGTGACCTGGGTGCGGACCCGGCGGACGCGGGCGTCGTCCGGGGCGGAGGCGGCGTAGCGGGCGTAGGCGGAGTCGACGACGGCCGTGGCGATCCGGACGAGGAGCCAGGCGGTCGAGGCGATCATGATCAGGGTCAGGGCGTGCCCGACGAGGGATCCGTACGCGGGGAAGATGCCCGCCTGCCGGTGCGAGGCCTGGAGCAGGGCGGTGCCCAGGACCAGCCGGAAGGGCACGCCGCAGCGGCGCAGCAGCCCCCAGAGCAGGGTTTCGGTGTGCCGGGCGTCGGCCTGGCGCAGCAGCAGGTCGAGCAGCCACCCGGCGAGCAGGGTGACGACCAGCACGGCGGCGACGGCCACGACGGGCCGCAGGACGTTCTCCATCTCCATGCCTGAGAACCTAACCGCGAATGGCACGATGGGAGGCATGAACATCGTGCTCTTCCACTCGACGTACGGGCTGCGGCCCGCGGTGCACGCGGCGGCCGACCGGCTGCGCGCGGCCGGACACCAGGTCCAGGTGCCGGACCTCTTCGAGGGGCGTACGTTCGCGACGGTCGAGGAGGGCCTGGCGCACCAGGAGGAGGTCGGCCGCGACGAGCTGCTCAAGCGGGCGGTGCTGGCGGTGGCCCCGTACTCCGACCAGGGTCTGGTCTACGCCGGTTTCTCCTACGGCGGCTCCGTCGCCCAGCACCTGGCGCTGGCCGACGACAAGGCGCGCGGGCTGCTGCTCCTGCACGGCACGGCGGACCTGGAGGAGAACGCGTTCGCCGACGAGCTGCCGGTGCAGCTGCACATCGCGGACCCGGACCCCTTCGAGACGCGGGACTGGCTGACCGCCTGGTACCTGCGGATGCGGCGGGCCGGGGCGGACGTGGAGGTCCACACCTATCCGGGGGCCGGGCACCTGTTCACGGACCCGGACCTGGACGACTACGACGCGGAGGCCGCCGAGGAGACCTGGAAGGTCGCGCTCGGCTTCCTCGACAGCTTGTAGGACGGACGGGGGCAGGGCCCCCGGCGTGCTGCCGGGGGCCCTGCCGTCTGCGCGGGGAGGCGCGGTCACCGCTCGTGGGCCGGGCCTGTGGACCGGCCTGTGGATCAGGCGCGGTAGGCCGTCCACATGCTCTTCATGCGGGAGACCTGGCCGGCCGTGAACTGGTACATGCAGGAGTCGTACGTGTAGTCCATGAAGTTGTGGATCGGGTCGGCACCGGCCGCGGAGCAGGTGTCGCGCCCGGTCGGGCACTCGAAGGCGGCGCTGGACTCCGCCGGGGTGTCGGAGACCGAGTCGCCGCTGCCCGAGCAGCCGCCCTGGAAGGTGTGGTACAGACCCAGCCAGTGGCCGACCTCGTGGGTGCCGGTGTCGCCCTGGTTGTAGTTGGTGGCCGAACCGCCCGGGATCGAGCTGTTGAGGATGACCACGCCGTCCATCTTGGGCTGCGAGGCGTAGGAGCTGGGGAAGGTCGCCCAGCCGAGGAGCCCGCCGCCGAGGTTGGCGGTGTAGAGGTTGAGCGCGTTCTTGCCGCCCTTGCGCAGGGCGTTCTTCATGTCCTTCTCGGCCTTGGTGCCGTCCGAGACGTTGTACCAGGTGGAGTTGTCGGTGTAGTCGGTCCCGGCCAGGGAGAACTGGAAGCCGGAGTCGACGTTGCCGGTGCCCTGGCCCGCGTAGGCGGCGTTGAGGACCGAGATCTGGCTGTTGATCTGGGCGGCCGTCAGCTTGCCGGCGGTGCCGGACGTGATGACGTGCACGTAGACCGGGATGGTCGTGGTGGCGGCCGCGGCGCCGGCGATGCCCTCGCTCTGCTGCGGGGAGAGCTGGAGCTGGCCGAGCTTCTTCTTCAGGTCGGCGTCCATGGCCTTGACCTGGGCGTCGGTGACCTCGTTGGGGTCGGCCGCGTGCTGGTCCTTCGGGCGGGCCACCCGGGCGTTGGCCGGGGCGGAGCCCTGCTCCGCACAGACCTCGGCGGGGGTCTTGGCGGAGGCCGCGGCGACCGTGGTCGGCGCGGTCAGCGGGGCGAAGGCCAGGGTGGAAGCCAGCACGGCCGTACCCATGAGGCGGCGGCGGAGCAGGGGGGATATGCGGGCAACAGCGCGCACGTTGACTCCTCGCGAAAGCGTGGTGGGGGGTGAGGTATTTCCTCACGCTGGCCGGAATCTTACGTGTGCATGTCATTCAATTGGCAAGTACTCGTAGGTTAAAGATTTGTTGCCGACGAGGCCGGAGGGGCCCCCGGTCTGTACCAGGAGCCCCTCTTCGCAGCAGATTTGACGGGTGCTCAGTACACGGGCCGGTCGGCCCGCTCCACCTTCTGCGTGCCGCTGAGCGTGCGGTACGAGCGCTCCCAGGCGGAGGTCGCGTCCTGCCGCCGCTTGTCGGAAACCACGTAGTAGTCCATCTGCGAACGCTCGGCCGTCACGTCCAGGACGCCGTATCCGTGGGCGTCCATGTCCAGCCACTTGACGTGCCAGTTCGCGGCCTTGATGGCCGATTCCGCCACCAGCGAGAGCGTGTCCGGCAGCACGTGCAGCATGTCGTCGAGGTTGTCGGAGGTCACCGACGTCACCACGAACTCGGTCGCCGCCGTCCCCGAGCCCGGGTACGTCGCCTTGTTCACCGGGAGCTCGTTCGCCCACGCCATGTGGATGTCGCCGGTCAGGAACACCGTGTTCTTGATGTTCCGGTCCTTCAAGTGGCCCAGGAGTTCCTTGCGGTCGTCCGTGTAGCCGTCCCACTGATCCACATTGATCGCTATTCCACCCTCGGGCAGGCCGAGCAGCTTGGTGAGCGGCTTCAGCAGGTGCGCGGGCAGCGCGCCGAAGGCCACCGGCGAGATCATCACCGAGGTGCCGACCAGCTGCCAGGCCGCGTTCGAGGACGCCAGCCCCGCCTTGAGCCAGTCCAGCTGCGCCCGCCCGGTGATGGAGCGCTCCGGGTCGTCCACCGAGCCGCTGCCGACCTTGGTCTGCTGCGAGCGGAAGGAGCGCAGGTCCAGCAGGTGCAGGTCGGCGAGGGAGCCGAAGCGCAGCCGCCGGTAGACGGTACCGGCGATGGAGGGGCGTACGGGCATCCACTCGAAGTAGGCCTGCTTGGCGGCGGCCGCGCGGGCCGCCCAGTCGCCCTCGGTGTCCGGGGTGTGGTTCTCCGCGCCCCCGGACCAGGAGTCGTTGGCGAACTCGTGGTCGTCCCAGATGGCGACGATCGGGTGGGCCGCGTGCAGGGCCTGAAGGTCGGCGTCCGTCTTGTACTTGCCGTGCCGGGTGCGGTAGTCGGACAGCGAGACGATCTCGTGCCGCGGCTCGTGGGGGCGTACGACGTACTTGGCCTCCGGGTAGGAGCCGCTGCCGTACTCGTAGATGTAGTCGCCCAGGTGCAGGACCGCGTGCAGGTCGCTCCGGGCGGCCAGGTGCCGGTACGCCGAGAAGTAGCCGGACTCCCAGTTGGCGCAGGAGACCACGCCGAAGCGCACGCCGGGGGTGGTGGCGTCGGCCGCCGGGGCGGTCAGGGTGCGGCCGGCCGGGGAGACCGCGGCGCCGGCGGTGAACCGGTACCAGTACGGGGTCTGCGGGCGCAGCCCGCGCACGTCGGCCTTGACGGTGTGGTCGGTGGCGGCGCGCGCGGTCAGCGAACCGCTCGCGACGATCCGGGAGAAGCCCTTGTCCTCGGCCACCTCCCAGCCCACCGCGGTGTCCGGGCCCAGGCCCGAGCCGGGCACGGCCTCGGGGGTCGGGGTGACGCGGGTCCACAGCAGGACCCCGTCGGGCAGCGGGTCGCCGGAGGCGACGCCGTGCAGGAAGGCGGGGGCGGAGCCCGCCGCGTGGGCGGCGCTCGCGCCCAGGGAGGTGAGCGGCGCGAGGGCGGCCGTGGCCGCGGCGGCCAGAACGACCGTACGGCGGCGCGGGTGTGCCGGGCGGGAGGCCGGTTCGGCGGTGCCGGCGGAGGAGGTGAGATGACTGGTCACGGGCGACGATATTACTGACTGGTATTCAGCCATGGCCAGTCTCGAAAAGGGAACAGGCGGGCGAACTCTAGGAGTTCACCCGCCTGTTGTTCGTCCCGCTATGACCGGATCGGTCACCGGATGGGGCGTTGGATCAGCCCGCCAGGGCCTTGTCGATCGCCGCCGTGAACGCCTCCGGCGTGGCCGGGGTCTCGATCTTCTTGCCGTCCATCTTCAGCGTCGGAGTGCCCGTCACCCCGGAGTCGTTGAAGGACTTCGACATCTCCATCGCCCACCGGTCGTACGTACCGTCCTCGACGGCCTTCTTGAACTCGGCGTTGCCCTTGAGCGCCGGAACCGTGTCCGCGACCTTGACCAGGTAGTCGTCCTTGGCGAAGCTGTCGACGGTCTCGTCGGGGTGCAGCTCCTTGGAGTAGAGCGCCCCCTTGTAGTCCAGGAAGGCCTGCGGGCTCACGTTCAGCGCCGCGCCCAGCGCGCTCAGCGCGTTCTTCGAGCCCTCGCCCTTGGAGGCGTTGTCGATGAAGGTGGCGCCGATGTACCGGAGCTTGTACTTGCCCGCGTCGACGTCCTTCTTGACCTGCTCGCCGACCGACTGCTCGAAGGCGGCGCACGCCGGGCAGCGGGAGTCCTCGTAGATCTCCAGGGTCTTCTTGGCCTCGGGCTTGCCGATCACGACGGTGACGCCGTTCTCGCCCTCGGTGTTCTTCGGCTTGACCAGGGTGGCCTTCGCGGCCTTGTCCCAGTAGCCGGGCTGGTTGGCCTGGACGACCAGGTAGCCGACGCCGGCGGCCACCGCCAGGACGGCGACGACCGCGCCGCCGACGAGCAGCTGGCGGCGCGCCTTGTCCTTCTTGGCCTGCTTCTCGCGCTCGACGCGCAGCTTCTCGCGGGCGGCGGCCTTGTTCTGCTGGCTGTTGCGTGCACTCATGATGATCTCCGTGGGACGTGGAGGGACGAAAGGGGAACTGCCGTACGTACGTCAGACGCTCGCGAGCGCCGCGCGTACGGGAGGTCCCCGCCGTCCCACGGAATGAGCCGGGAACCGGGTACGGGCACCCGTGCCCGGGAACAGCGGGCGCAGCGCCCGCCCGGCGGACCGGGCGGCCACCGCGACCGAGGCCACCGCGAGCAGCAGCGGCCGGAACGCGAAGGCGGCCACCGCCCGCAGCAGCCGGGCCAGGGCCCGCTCGCCGTGCCGCAGCCAGGCGGCCGCCAGCAGTCCGACGCCGACGTGGACGCCGAGCAGCAGCCAGGGCGTCCACGGCCCGGGCGAGGCCAGCAGCGAGGCCGGGTCCCCGGCGGGCCCCGCCATCCGGGTCAGCGGGACGCCCACCGGGGCGCCGCCGCACAGCTCGTCCAGGCCCAGCGCGCGCAGCGGCCCGGAGACCGGCCCGCCCGCCGGGCCGTAGCAAACGTGCTGCCCGGCGGTGAAAACGGTGTCGGCCGCCAGCTCCAGCGGTACCAGCAGCCCGGCGATCGGGCCGAAGCCGCGCTCCCGGCCCGCCAGGGCGAAGGCGATGGCGAACACCCCCGCGAAGGCCCCGCCGATCAGCGCGGGCGGCAGCGGAACCCGGGACATGAGCACGTGGGAGCCCGCCGAGAGCAGCACGACGAGCGCGCTGAACAGCGCGGCCCGCAGCCCCCTCGGTCCTGCCCCTGATATGTCCATCGTCGCGAGTCTGCCATGCCTCCCTGTGGATCCAGGGCCCCGGGGCGGGTCCGCCCCGTGACCTACGGCATGATCCGGCCGTTGCGGAACAGGTCCACGAAGATCTGGTGGTCGGCGCGCGCCCGGGTCCCGTAGGCGTGGGCGAAGTCCACCAGCAGCGACGCGAAGCCCTCCTCATCGGCGGCGATGGCCGCGTCGATGGCCCGCTCGGTCGAGAAGGGGACCAGGGAGTGGCCGCTCTCCGCCGCGTCGGCCGCCGCGTGCATGGTGGCCGTGGCCCGGCCCAGGTCCGCGACGACCGCCGCGATCTCCTCGGGGTCGTCCAGGTCGGACCAGTCCAGGTCCACCGCGTACGGGGAGACCTCGGCGACCAACTGCCCGGAGCCGTCCAGCTCCGTCCAGCCCAGCCACGGGTCGGCGTGCGCCTGCAGGGCGCGCTGCGAGATCACCGTGCGGTGCCCCTCGTGCGTGAAGTACTCGCGCACCGCCCGGTCGGTGATGTGCCGGGACACGGCCGGGGTCTGCGCCTGCTTGAGGTAGATCACGACGTCGTTCTCCAGGGCGTCGCTGTGGCCCTCCAGCAGGATGTTGTACGAGGGCAGGCCGGCCGAGCCGATGCCCACGCCCCGGCGGCCCACGACGTCCTTGACCCGGTAGGAGTCCGGGCGCACGAGGGACTCCTCGGGCAGGGTCTCCAGGTACCCGTCGAAGGCGGCCAGCACCTTGTACCGGGTCGCCGCGTCCAGCTCGATCGCGCCCCCGCCGTCCGAGAAGCGGCGCTCGTGGTCGCGGATCTCCGTCATGGAGTCCAGCAGGGAGAAACGGGTGCGGGAGCGGGCCGAGCGCAGGGCCGACAGCAGGGCGCCCTCGGCGGTGTCCAGGGTGAAGGAGGGGACCTCGTCGTGCTTGGCGCCCGTGGCCAGGTGGTGGATGCGCTCCCGGTAGGCGCCCGCGTAGATCCGTACCAGCTCGCTGATCTGCTCGTCGCTGAGCGCCTTGGTGTAGCCGATCAGGGCCACGGAGGCGGCGAAGCGCTTCAGGTCCCAGGTGAAGGGGCCGACGTAGGCCTCGTCGAAGTCGTTGACGTTGAAGATCAGCCGGCCGTTGGAGTCCATGTACGTGCCGAAGTTCTCGGCGTGCAGGTCGCCGTGGATCCACACCCGGCCGGTCTGCTCGTCCAGGTACGGGCCGCCGTGCCGGTCGCGCTCCAGGTCGGCGTAGAAGAGGCAGGCCGTGCCCCGGTAGAAGGCGAAGGCCGAGGCCGCCATCTTCCGGAACTTGACCTGGAAGGCGGCGGGGTCGGCTGCGAGCAGCTCGCCGAAAGCGGTGTCGAACACATCCAGTATCTGCTCGGCGCGCTGCTCGTCGGTCGTCTCGGGTACCGCCATGGCGGGTGCCTCCTGGTGGTGCGGGGTGGATCGCTTGCCGATCACGTGTTTGATCCGGAGGGGCTCGGACGGGTGTCCTTCCCCTCTGGCTCTGCAACGGATGAAGGTACCCGCCGGTGCCCCGTTTGTGTCAGTCGGGAGACGTAGGATTCAAAGCTGCCGCCCCTCTCTCCCCCCGGAGGACTCCCACCGTGACCAAGACGCCGTTCACGCACCTGCACGTCCACACCCAGTACTCGCTGCTGGACGGTGCCGCGCGGCTGAAGGACATGTTCAACGCGTGCAACGAGATGGGCATGACGCACATCGCCATGTCCGACCACGGCAACCTGCACGGGGCGTACGACTTCTTCCACACCGCGAAGAAGGCCGGGGTCACCCCGATCATCGGCATCGAGGCGTACGTCGCCCCCGAGTCCCGTCGCAACAAGCGGCGCATCCAGTGGGGCCAGCCCCACCAGAAGCGCGACGACGTCTCCGGCTCCGGCGGTTACACCCACAAGACGATCTGGGCGGCGAACGCCACCGGCCTGAACAACCTCTTCCGGCTGTCCTCCGACGCGTACGCCGAGGGCTGGCTCACCAAGTGGCCGCGCATGGACAAGGAGACCATCAGCAAGTGGTCGGAGGGCCTGATCGCCTCCACCGGCTGCCCCTCCGGCGAGCTCCAGACCCGACTGCGCCTCGGCCAGTTCGACGAGGCCCTGAAGGCGGCCTCCGACTACCAGGACATCTTCGGCAAGGGCCGCTACTTCCTGGAGCTGATGGACCACGGCATCGAGATCGAGCGCCGGGTCCGCGACGGCCTGCTGGAGATCGGCAAGAAGCTCGGCATCCCGCCGCTGGTGACGAACGACTCCCACTACACCTACGCGAGCGAGGCCGGCGCCCACGACGCCCTGCTCTGCATCCAGACCGGCAAGAACCTCTCGGACCCGGACCGCTTCCGCTTCGACGGCACCGGCTACTACCTGAAGTCCACGGACGAGATGTACGCCATCGACTCCTCGGACGCCTGGCAGGAGGGCTGCGCCAACACGAAGCTGGTCGCGGAACAGGTCGACACCGAGGGCATGTTCACGTTCCGGAACCTGATGCCGAAGTTCGACATCCCCGACGGCCACACCGAGGTCAGCTGGTTCCGCGAGGAGACCATGCGCGGCATGCACCGCCGCTACCCCGCGGGCATCCCGGACGACCGGATGAAGCAGGCCGAGTACGAGATGGACACGATCATCTCGATGGGCTTCCCGGGCTACTTCCTCGTGGTCGCCGACTTCATCATGTGGGCCAAGAACCAGGGCATCGCGGTGGGCCCGGGCCGAGGCTCCGCGGCCGGCTCGATCGTCGCGTACGCGATGGGCATCACCGACCTCGACCCGCTCACCCACGGCCTGATCTTCGAGCGCTTCCTGAACCCCGAGCGCGTCTCCATGCCCGATGTCGACATCGACTTCGACGAGCGTCGGCGCGTCGAGGTGATCAGGTACGTGACCGAGAAGTACGGCGCCGACAAGGTCGCCATGATCGGCACGTACGGCACCATCAAGGCCAAGAACGCGATCAAGGACTCCGCGCGCGTCCTGGGCTACCCGTACGCCATGGGCGACCGGCTCACCAAGGCCATGCCCGCCGACGTCCTCGGCAAGGGCATCCCGCTCTCCGGCATCCTCGACCCGCAGCACCCCCGCTACGGCGAGGCCGGCGAGATCCGCGGGATGTACGAGAACGAGCCGGACGTGAAGAAGGTCATCGACACCGCGCGCGGTGTGGAGGGCCTGGTCCGCCAGATGGGCGTGCACGCCGCCGGCGTGATCATGTCCAGCGAGACGATCACCGACCACGTGCCCGTCTGGGTGCGGCACACCGACGGCGTCACCATCACCCAGTGGGACTACCCGAGCTGCGAGTCGCTCGGCCTGCTGAAGATGGACTTCCTCGGCCTGCGCAACCTCACGATCATGGACGACGCCGTCAAGATGGTGAAGGCCAACAAGGGGATCGACATCGATCTCCTGGGCCTCCCGCTCGACGACCCCAAGACCTTCGAACTGCTCGGCCGCGGTGACACCCTCGGCGTCTTCCAGTTCGACGGCGGCCCCATGCGCTCGCTGCTGCGCCTGATGAAGCCCGACAACTTCGAGGACATCTCCGCCGTCTCGGCCCTGTACCGGCCGGGCCCGATGGGCATGAACTCGCACACGAACTACGCCCTGCGCAAGAACAAGCAGCAGGAGATCACCCCCATCCACCCGGAGCTGGAGGGGCCGCTCGAAGAGGTCCTCGCGGTCACCTACGGCCTGATCGTGTACCAGGAGCAGGTCCAGAAGGCCGCCCAGATCATCGCCGGGTACTCGCTCGGCGAGGCCGACATCCTGCGCCGCGTGATGGGCAAGAAGAAGCCCGAGGAGCTGGCGAAGAACTTCGTCATCTTCGAGGAGGGCGCCAAGAAGAAGGGCTTCAGCGACCAGGCGATCAAGGCCCTGTGGGACGTCCTGGTCCCGTTCGCCGGCTACGCCTTCAACAAGGCCCACTCGGCCGCGTACGGCCTGGTCTCCTACTGGACCGCGTACCTCAAGGCGAACTTCCCGGCCGAGTACATGGCGGGCCTGCTCACCTCGGTCAAGGACGACAAGGACAAGTCCGCGATCTACCTGAACGAGTGCCGCCGCATGGGCATCAAGGTGCTCCCGCCGAACGTCAACGAGTCCGAGCCGAACTTCGCCGCCCAGGGCGACGACGTGATCCTCTTCGGCCTCACCGCGGTGCGCAACGTCGGCCAGAACGTCGTCGAGTCGATCATCAAGACCAGGAAGGCGAAGGGGAAGTTCTCCGCCTTCCCCGACTTCCTGGACAAGGTCGAGGCCGTCGTCTGCAACAAGCGGACCGTCGAGTCCCTGATCAAGGCCGGCGCCTTCGACGAGATGGGCCACACCCGCAAGGGCCTGGTCGCCCACCACGAGCCGATGATCGACAACGTGGTCGCGGTGAAGCGCAAGGAGGCCGAGGGACAGTTCGACCTCTTCGGCGGAATGGGTGACGAGGGCGCGAGCGACGAGCCCGGCTTCGGCCTCGACGTCGAGTTCTCCGACGTCGAGTGGGAGAAGTCCTACCTGCTCGCCCAGGAGCGCGAGATGCTCGGCCTCTACGTCTCCGACCACCCGCTCTTCGGCCTGGAGCACGTCCTGTCCGACAAAACGGACGCGGGCATCTCCCAGCTCACCGGCGGCGAGCACGGCGACGGCGCGGTCGTCACCATCGGCGGCATCATCTCCGGCCTCCAGCGCAAGATGACCAAGCAGGGCAACGCCTGGGCCATCGCCACCGTCGAGGACCTGGCCGGCTCCATCGAGTGCATGTTCTTCCCCGCGACCTACCAGCTCGTCTCCACCCAGCTGGTCGAGGACACCGTCGTCTTCGTCAAGGGCCGCCTCGACAAGCGCGAGGACGTCCCCCGGCTGGTCGCCATGGAGATGATGGTCCCCGACCTGTCCTCCGCCGGCACCAACGCCCCGGTCGTCCTCACCATCCCGACCGTCAAGGTCACCCCGCCGATGGTCACCCGTCTCGGCGAGATCCTGCGCCACCACAAGGGCAACACCGAGGTGCGGATCAAGCTCCAGGGGCCGCGGACCACCACCGTGCTGCGCCTCGACAAGCACCGCGTCCAGCCGGACCCGGCGCTCTTCGGCGACCTCAAGGTGCTGCTCGGCCCGTCCTGCCTGGCCGGATAGCCGCACCGGAACACGTACGTACGGAAGGGCTCGCCCCGCCCCGCCCGGGGGGGCCGAGCGGGGTACGCACCCGGGGGGGCGGCGGGCGTTGTGGGCGGAGCGCGGCAGGATTACCAGTTGGGGCAATTGCAGAG
>NZ_JBHWBP010000127.1:0-19942 GCF_042735575.1 Streptomyces sp. NPDC059564
GTCCCTCAAGGGCGCTCCCTTCGGTCGCGTCGCTTCGCGATGGCCTTCGGCCACCCTTGACCGACCGGCCCGCCACGGAAAAACGAAGACAGCCGGGAAACCCCCAAAAGAACGTTCACGGGGCAGGAGCGACGAGGAGCGGCCCCGTCAGCGATGCCCGAGGCGTCTCCGGGCCCAGGTGGGGCACAGCCCCGGGCCCACAACCATCGAATCTGGGGCCGGGAGGGGCCTGACCACACCAGACGGCGAAATGACGAGCATCGAGCCCCGACAGGCGCATCAGATCGCTACGTGCTTCTCATCGTTCGGCGTCTGCCGGCCGTCTCACTCGCTTCGGCGATTCAGGCGCCCTTCCAAGAGGTCGAGGTACTCGGCGGGCACGATGTTGCCGACTGCGGTGGTGAATTCGAGACCGGACGCGTCGCGTACGTAGGCCAGCCGCATCCACCGCTCGGCCCCGCTGTCGGAGACGTTCTCGTTGATCACCGCCATCAGCTCGCCCTCGGTCCCGGACGCGATGTCACGCACCCGGCGGCCCAGGAGCCGATGCCGCACGTACTCGTAACGGTCATTCATCGGGGAATGCCTCGAAGGTGTCGAGGAAGCGTTCCCATCCGACCAGCGCTCGGTCGAGGAGATCTGCGGCTGGTTCGACCACCGCAGCGACCCTCACCGAAGGGGTGTCGCCGAGGTCGATGCCGAGCACATCGCGGGGCGTGTAGAGGGGAGTCTGACGCATGGGGAATCACTCCTCTATAGAGGCTGAACTCCATCACTCATGTATAGGAGTGACATGAAGAAGAGTGCCCAACTCCTATGTATGAGTCAACCCGCCGCGAGGGTGGTTCGCGGCGGGTTGCTGGGAGTTGAGGGAGCGTCAGTCGGTTGCCTGGATGCGGAATTCGAAGACGAACTGGTCGGCGGCCATGAGGGTGTCGCAGACTTCCACGACGCGACCTTCTTCCGTCACCGCTTCCCGCACCAGGTGGACCACCGGGGCGCCCGGGCTCAGGGTCAGCTCCGTCGCCTCGGCCTTGGCGGCCGGCCGGGCCTGCAAGGTCTCCACGAACTCGGCGAAGAGTTCCGGGATGTCGCGTACTACGTCCCATGGCAGGTATGACGTTGCTGTCTCGACGGGGGTGCCGTTGCGGAAGTAGAGGCGGCGGCGAGTGAGGACCTGGGTCCCGACGTCCACGCCGAGCCGCTGGGCGATGCCGTCCGGGGCCTCTATCGGCCCGATGTGGATGACGCTGACCTTGGCGGTGGCGCCGGACTGCTCGGACTCGGCAAGGTATGCGGCCTTGCCGCCCTGTCGCAGCGACCGGCGGAAGCGGTCCGATGACCGGTGACGGACCGGCGGCCGGGCCTTCACGTACGAACCCTTGCCGTGCCGCGTGTCCACGAGTCCGCTGGCGCGGATTTCCAGCATGGCTTTGCGGACCGTCCCGCCCGAGACGCCGTATCGCTCGGCCATATCGGCTTCGCTCGGCACCTGATCTCCAGGCTTCAGGGAGCCGGTACGGATCTGCTGAACGATGTCCTCGGCGATCTGCAAGTACCGGGGCACGGCCCTGCCTCCTCCTACAGCTGCTGCCATGGTCCTTCGCTTCCTCCTATGCTCATGTATATGAGTAACAGTGCTCAGTCGAACGGGTCAACGCCACGCCATTCCGTCTCGGTAGCCGGAGTAGTGGTGAGGGATGACGGCCGACTCCTCGCGATCCGCCGAGCGGACAACGGGGCGTGGGAACTGCCGGGCGGAGTGCTGGAGCTGGAGGAGACCCCGGAGGGCGGGGTGCGGCGGGAGGTCCTGGAGGAAACCGGGATCCAGGTCGAGGTGGACCAGCTCACCGGGGTGTACAAGAACGTCGTGGCGGGTGTGGTGGCTCTGGTGTTCCGGTGCAAACCCTCCGGGGGAACGGAACGCATCTCCGGCGAATCCACCGCTGTTCAGTGGCTCACTCCCGAAGAAGTGTCCGAGCGAATGTACGAGGCCTACGCGATCCGACTGCTGGACGCCCTCGACGCGAACGGACCCCACGTACGAAGCCATGACGGGCGCCGACTGCTGAGGAACGCGTAGCGATCTGTCTGGATGACCCGCGGCAGCTAGTGGCGGCTGAGAGCTTCGGCCAGGCGCGTACCCGGGTCTCCGGGGGAGCGGTGACGGGACTGTCCGGTCGGCCAGGTCGAGATCCCGTCGTCCACCCACCGCGGAACGACATGAAAGTGCAAGTGGGGCACTGACTGTTCCGATCCCGGTCCACTGGCGCTCAGGATGTTGACGCCCGAGGCGTCCAAGGCGGTCCGCATGGCTGATGCCACGCGCTGAACCAGCGCCATCGTTGCGGCCAGGACCTCGGGCGGGGTGTCGAACACGTCCACGTGGTGACGTGCCGGAACCACCAGTGTGTGTCCCGGCGCGAGCGGGTTCAGCGGGGTGAAGGCACACGTCACAGGCCCGCGGGCTATCCAGTCCGCAGTGTCTTCACGAATGAGTCGGCAGAAAACGCAGTCCATGCCATCCGACCCTGCCACAGGCCGGATGGCGCCGCTCCGACTGGTGGTGCTGGGTGCCGGCTATTTCGGTGTCTGGTGTGGTCAGGCTGCGCGAACTCGTAGCCAGCGATTGCCTCCAGCGTGGGCGGGCTGGGTACGCGAACACCCCGCTCGCACGCCTTGATCATGGAGAAGGAGACGTGGGCTTCGCGAGCAAGAACGGCTTGCGTCATGCGCCGGGCCCGACGCTGCGCTGCCCGATGTGGTCGGCCATGTTCGCACCGTAGGGGTCGGCCCAGCGAACTCGGCTCTGATACCTACGATTTGATGATGCCGGGAAGCTCTGCGAGGGAATCGATGGACCAGTCCGCGGCGGCACGGACCTCAGGATCATCGGCCCACCAATGGCCCCAAGGGCCACGCCGAAGGTGCGCAGTCTTGAGCCCGGCGGCCCGGGCCGGGTGGATGTCGTTGGCCGGGTGATCGCCGACGTACAGCGTCTCGGCCGCCGAGCTGCCCGATACCGCGAGCACCTGCTCGAAGAACTCGCGCGCAGGCTTCGACACGCCCCACTCGCCCGATGTGACGACCACATCGGCGGGCAGCTCCAGTGCGCGCAGCAGATCTCCCGCCTTGAGGCTCTGGTTGCCTGCGATGACGACGCGCACCCCGTCCGCCCGAAGCGCGGCCAGCGCCGGCCGCACATCCTCGTAAAGATCCGTCTCGTCGATCCGCTCGCCGAGCCCTGCGGCGTCGCGGGCGGCTCCGGGAGTCGATCCGGGTACAGCCGGCGAACGAGCGGCAGGGCCGCCTGCACGCCTACGGACTCCTCGCCCAGCGGCAGCTGTCGATCGGACACGTGGAGGCCGCGTGCGAATCGTGGGGCCGGTTCCTGGACGAGTACGAGGTCCTTTCCTCGGCTCGCGGCGACGAACACTTCGCGGCGATGAACCTCCGGCTCCGCCCCTACAACACCGTCCGGGCGGTCCGTGACCTGCGCGAGCGCGCCCAACTCGTCAGCACGCTCAAGGGCTGACCGGAGCCGTAGGGGAGTCTGACGCCGAAAATCTCGGCGTCAGACTCCGCCAGATCCACGATCCGCCTGCAGCCGCCCACAGAGAGCACCTGATTCATCACCAGAGGCGGCTTATGCCCAGCCCCGGACGGCCGACGGACGCCAAGCAACGAGGAGCACGTAGCGACCTGATGCGCCTGGGTGCTCCGCTGGGTGTTCTGGTCGCTGTCCGGTGTGGTCAGGCCCCTCCCGGCCCGGAATCCGATGGTTGTGGGCCCGGGTCTTTGGCCCGCCCGGGTGGGGAGGGGTCGAGGGTCCCTGACGGGGACAGGACCGGCTCTCTGCCCCGTGAACGTTCTTTTGGGGGTTTCCCGGCTGTCTTCGTTTTTCCGTGGCGGGTCGGTCGGTCAAGGGTGGCCGTAGGCCATCGCGAAGCGACGCGACCGAAGGGAGCGCCCTTGAGGGACCGGCCCGACGCGGAAGGACGATGAGACTGACGGGAAAGCCCCAAACCCTCCCTGATGCGGATCAGCTCGGATCCGCTGCCGCGAAGCCGCCCCCTCAGCGCGCCGCCACCACCGGCGTGATCGTGGTTTCCGCTGGGCCGTGGGCGTCGGCTTCGCGTTGGCGTTCCGCGCTGTCGCTGATGCGGAGGAGGAGGGCGATCATGATCCAGTTGGCCAGGAGGGAGGAGCCGCCCTTCGCCAGGAAGGGCAGGGCCTTGCCGGTCAGGGGGATCAGGCCCGTGACGCCGCCCGCCACCACGAAGACCTGCAGGGCCAGCGCCGAGGCCAGGCCGACCGCCAGCAGCTTGCCGAAGGGGTCGCGCGCCGCCAGCGCCATCCGAAGGCCCCGCTGCACGAGGAGTGCGTAGAGGATCAGGACGGCCATGACGCCGGCCAGGCCCAGTTCCTCGCCGACCGTGGTCAGGATGAAGTCGCTGCGGCCCGCGAACTTGATCAGCTCCGGGTGGCCCATGCCCAGGCCGGTGCCCGAGACGCCGCCGGTGCCGAAGCTGAACAGGGCCTGCGCCGACTGGTCGGAGGTGACCCCGGGCGGCCGGTTCTCCCAGTAGTAGGAGAGCGGTTCCAGCCAGGCCGCCACGCGGGCCTTCACGTGCGGCTCGGTCGAGCCCACGACGAAGGCGCCCACCGAGGCCATGAGCAGGCCGCACACGATCCAGCTGGTGCGCTCGGTGGCCACGTAGAGCATCACCACGAAGACGCCGAAGAAGATCAGCGAGGTGCCGAGGTCGCGCTCGAAGACCAGGACCAGCATGGACACGATCCACACCGTGATGATCGGGCCGAGCTGGCGCATCGGGGGCAGCCGCATGCCCAGGAACTTCCGGCCCGTCAGGGCCAGGGAGTCCCGGTGGATGACCAGGTAGCCCGCGAAGAAGATCGCGATCATGATCTTCACGAACTCGCCGGGCTGCAGCGAGAAGCCGAACAGGATGATCCAGCGCTTCGCGCCGTACGTGTCCGCGCCGAAGAACGCCGGCGCGATCAGCAGCACCAGCGCGACGGCCATGGTGATGTAGATGAACCGCTGGAGCAGCCGGTGGTCGCGCAGCAGCGCCACCACCAGGATGCAGGCGGCGACCCCGACCACCGTCCACATGAGCTGGCCGGGCGCGTTCGCGTCGGAGTTGTACCGCTCGATGTACCCCTGGTCGAGGCGGTGGATCAGGACGAGCCCGAGCCCGGTCAGCAGCATGGCCAGCGGGAAGATCAGCGGGTCCGCGTACGGCGCGAACCGGCGGATGCCCAGGTGCCCGACCAGGGACAGCAGGGTCATGCTGATGACGAAGCTGGTGAGCTGCTGAGGCAGCTCCCCGTTCATCGCCAGGCCGGCGCTCACGTGGCCGAAAACGGCGATGCCGATGACGAGGAGCAGCAGCAGTGCTTCGGTGCGGCGGCGGGCGCCCGACACCGTCAGGGGCCTCAGTCCACGCACGGGATGCCGCCGCCGTCGATGGTGCCGGGCTGTTCCCCCTCCGGCGGGGGCGAGGACGGCGGTGACGCGGCGGAAGACGACGACGAAGGCGAGGGCGACGACGACGAAGGCGACGACGAACGCGAAGGTGACGACGAAGACGCTGCGCCCGGTGCACCGGGGGTCGCAGTGGCCTGATGGGGACCGATCTGCTCTGCAATGAGGCGCTTTATCTTCATATCATCTACGACGTTGATGTCCTCCCCATGGTTCCTTCCGAACCCCTCGATGGGGAGTGTCGTAAATTGCACTTTTCCGCCGGACAGGTTCTTCGCCTGCTTGACGAACCCCAGCAGATCCCAGCCCGCGTCGGTCACGACGTCCTGTTTCGCCGTGTCGATCAGCTTCAGCAGCTTCACGGGATCCGTGAAGGTCCCGGCCGAGTTCAGCTTCTGCGTCGCGCCCGCCAGGAAGGCCTGCTGCCGCTTCGTACGGTCCAGGTCCCCCATGTCCAGCCCGTGCCGCTGGCGTACGAAGGCCAGGGACTGCCGGCCGTTCAGGGTCTGCCGGCCCGCCGGGAAGTCGGCGCCCGAGTACTTGTCCTTCACCGGCTTCTTCAGGCACACCGGTACGCCGCCCAGCGCGTCGGCCAGGTGGTAGAAACCGGCCAGGTTCAGCTCCGCGAAGTGATCGACCGGGACGCCCAGGAAGTTCCGTACGGTGTCGATCTGCGCCCTGCGCCCCGCCTCGCGCCCCTCCTGCTCCAGTCGGCGGTGGTCCTTCACGCCCTGCGCCGACAGCTGGTCCTCCTTGGCGGCCTTCGCCAGCCCGTACGCCTTCTTGATCTTGTCCTTGCCGTGGCCGGGCGTGCCGGGCGTGCCGGGTATCCCGGCGATGTCGACAAAGTCGTCGCGCGGTATCGAGAAGGCCTTCGCCCGGCCGCCGTCCCCCGGTACGTGCAGCAGGATCATGGTGTTCGCGTTGTAGCCGCCGATGTCCGAACTGCCCGCGTGCAGCTGGTCGAGGACCTCCTCGGGCAGCGGGTCGCCGTTCTGGTCGCGGCGGCTGTCCAGGCCCATGAGCAGGACGTTCACGTCCCCGTGCGCCGATTTCTCGGCGCCCTCCAGGGCCTTCGAGCTGCCGATGCTCGACGCGAGGTCCCGGTAGACGTACCAGGCGGTGCCGCCCGCCATCACCGTCAGGGCGCAGCCCGTGATCAGCAGCGTGCGGCCGATCCGCCGCGGCGAGGGCCTGCGGCGGCTGGTCTTCCTCCGTTGCGCGCTCATGCCTGCCGATGCTCGCGCAGGGCCGCTGAAGGAATCCTGAGCGTGCGGCCGGGGGCGGGGCGTCCGGCCGGGTGCGGGGCTACCCCCAGCGCCCCCGCCGCCCCGACGGGATGCGCAGCTCCAGCCGTGCGCCCCCGTCCGGCGCCGCGAGGGCGCGTACGTCGCCTCCGTGGGCCCGGGCGATCTCCCGGGCGATGGCCAGGCCCAGCCCGGTGCCGCCGCTGGCCCGGCCGCGGTCCGCGTCGAGGCGTACGAACCGCTCGAACACGCGGGCGCGGTCCGCCTCCGGGATGCCCGGGCCGTCGTCGGTCACCTCCAGCACCGCCCAGCCGTCCCCGGCGGCGGCGGAGGAGGCCGAGGCCCGGACCAGGACCCCGGAGCGGGCGTGCCGCAGGGCGTTGTCCACCAGGTTGGCCAGGGCCCGCTCCAGCCGCGCCGGATCCCCGTACGCCGGTACGGGCGCCCCCGCGTCCAGCCGGAGCGGCACCCGGGGCGCGGGCCGCCGGGCCGCGTCCTCCGCCGCGAGCAGCGCCAGGTCGACGGGCTCGGCGGGGCGGGGCGCGGGTCCGCCGTCGAGGCGGGCCAGCAGGAGCAGGTCGGCGGCGATCCGCTGGAGCCGCTCGGTGTCGGCCAGCGCGGCGGCCACCGACTCCCGGTCGGGGTGCTCCTTCGCGAGGGCGACCTCCAGCCGGGAGCGGACGGCGGCCAGGGGGTTGCGCAGCTCGTGCGAGGCGTCGGCGGTGAACTGGCGCTGCCGGGCGTCGGAGCGCTCCAGCCGGTCGAGGGTGTCGTTGACGGTCCGGGCCAGGCGGGCGATCTCGTCGGCGCCGCCCGGGTCGGGGACGCGCCGGTCGAGTTCGCTCGCGGTGACGGCGGCCAGCTCGGTGCGGATCGCGGTGACGGGGCGCAGCGCGTGCCCGGTGACCCACCAGGCGAGGGCCGCGGAGAAGGCGATCAGCGGGGGCGCGCCGGCGAGCAGGCCGAGGGCGGTGGCGCGGGTGGCGTCGTCGACGTCGCTGAGCACGGTCATCGCGTACACGGCGTAGGGGGCGTGCGGGTCGTGCGCGCCGGGCGGGCCGGGGGTCCCGACCACGACCGCCGCGCGCCGTTCCGCGCCGGGGCGCGCGGGAGGGAGCACGGCCGAGCGGGAGTCCTGCCCGGACGGGGGGCGCAGCGCGGTGAGGCCGGGGACGTCCTGTGGGCCGCCGCTGGTGGCGACGGTCCGCCCGGCCGCGTCCCGTACGAGGACCAGGTCCACCCCGCCCTCGGGCGCGGGCAGCCGGCCGCCGGGCGGGAGGGTCCGGGTGTCGAGCTGGGCGGCGACCTTCCGGGCGGCGAGCTCGGTGCGGCCGGTGGTGTTGTCGAGGAGGTTGGTGCGCGTGAGGGTGTACAGCCACAGCCCGCCGGTGGCCAGGACGGCGGCCATCGCGAGGGCGGCGGCCAGGGCGGCCCGCGCGCGGACGCTGCTAACCACCGTCGGGGGCCATCCGGTAGCCGGTGCCGTGGACGGTGAGGATGGAGCGCCGGCCGAAGGGGGCGTCGATCTTCTTGCGCAGGGAGGAGACGTAGACCTCGACGATGTTGGGGTCGATGTCGTGGGGGGCGTCCCAGACCTCGTCGAGGATGTCCTGCTTGGCGACGGCCCGGCCGGGGCGTTCCATCAGGCAGGCGAGCACGCCGAGCTCACGGGCGGTGAGCTCTATCTCGTGGGTGCCCCTGCGGCAGCGGCGGTCCTGCGGGTCGAGGACCAGGTCGCCGGCCCGGAGCACGGTGGGCTCGGGGGCGGCGGCGCGGCGGGCGAGGGCGCGCAGGCGGGCGCCGAGCACGACGAAGGAGAAGGGCTTGTTGAGGTAGTCGTCGGCGCCCGCGTCCAGGCCCTCGGCCTCGTCGTACTCGCCGTCCTTGGCGGTCAGGATCAGGACGGGGGTGGGGTCGCCGTGGGCGCGCATCCGGGCGCAGATCTCGGCGCCGCCGAGGCCGGGGAGCATCAGGTCCAGCAGGACGGCGTCGTACGGGCCGCCGGTGAGGGCCAGTTCGAGGCCGCGGTGGCCGTCGTGGGCGACCTCGACGCGGTGG
Source organism: Streptomyces sp. NPDC059564 (assembly GCF_042735575.1). NCBI lineage: Bacteria > Bacillati > Actinomycetota > Actinomycetes > Kitasatosporales > Streptomycetaceae > Streptomyces > Streptomyces sp. NPDC059564. The sequence continues at coordinate 8,815 of NZ_JBHWBP010000127.1, forward strand.
CCGTCGGCGGTCAGGCCCTGGCGGAGGGACTCGGCCAGGTTCTCTTCGTCTTCCACCACGAGGATGCGCACGGCTCAACTGTCACATACCGGCCACATCACCCGGCCGGGCACTCGTGGTCGTCGCCGCCGCTGAAGCACTGCCCGTACGTGCCGAGGTACGGGGATGAGGGCGCGGGCGGATCCGGCCGCAGCTCGCCGCGGCCCTGGTAGGCCAGGGCGGCGGCGCCCACGAGCACGGCCGCGCACACCAGCGCCTGGACGCATCCGGTGACGGGCGAGCTGCGGCGGAAGGCGCGGCCCGAGATGATCCCGATGACCAGGGCGGCCAGGAGGAGTCCGCCCAGCAGCAGGGCCAGGACCCCGTGGCCGTTGCCGCCGGTGCCGTCGGCGTCCCAGGCGGCCATCATCGCCACGTAGAGGCCGGCGGTGAGGACGAAGGCCTCCAGTACGGTCAGCAGCAGGGCGGCGGCGATGTCCGCGCCCCAGTCGGATCCGGTGCGCCTGCCGTTGGTGGGTGTCGTCATGGCCGCAGTGTCGTCCGCGGGGCGCGGCCGGCGCCTGAGTACGGGTACTCAGGACGGTGTCCCCCACCGGCGCGGCCCGGCCGGATGTGACGCCGCGCGGAGGCTGAATTGGCACTCCGCTTGACCGAGTGCTAATCGCCGGAATAGTCTCGCGTCTGGCACTCGCCCCCGGTGAGTGCCAACACAGCGACAGGCAGATCCGGCACCCGCGACGACGGATCGACCTGGTCGCCACCTCAGACAGTTAACCCCGGATCTCCGAAGGGGGAGGTCGGATCGTGACGACCACCAGCTCCAAGGTTGCCATCAAGCCGCTTGAGGACCGCATTGTGGTCCAGCCGCTCGACGCCGAGCAGACCACGGCCTCTGGCCTGGTCATCCCGGACACCGCGAAGGAGAAGCCCCAGGAGGGCGTCGTCCTCGCGGTCGGTCCGGGTCGCTTCGAGGACGGCCAGCGTCTCCCGCTGGACGTCACCGTCGGCGACGTCGTGCTGTACAGCAAGTACGGCGGCACCGAAGTGAAGTACAACGGCGAGGAATACCTCGTCCTCTCGGCCCGCGACGTGCTCGCGATCGTCGAGAAGTAAGTCACTTCTCCAGTTTTGCTTTGAGCTACGCCCCTGGTCACCCCTGCTGATGCCGGGCGGCGAGGGGCGTAGTTCGTTCTAGGCGGTCGCGGTGAGCGGCCGGGGATCGCAACGAGAGGGCTGAACCGCTCCCATGCCGAAGATTCTTAAGTTTGACGAGGACGCCCGTCGCGCCCTCGAGCGCGGCGTCAACAAGCTTGCCGACACGGTCAAGGTGACGATCGGCCCCAAGGGCCGCAACGTCGTCATCGACAAGAAGTTCGGCGCCCCCACCATCACCAACGACGGTGTCACCATCGCCCGCGAGGTCGAGCTGGACGACCCGTACGAGAACCTGGGCGCGCAGCTCGTGAAGGAGGTGGCGACCAAGACCAACGACATCGCGGGTGACGGCACCACCACCGCCACCGTGCTGGCCCAGGCGCTGGTCCGCGAGGGTCTGCGCAACGTCGCCGCGGGTGCTTCCCCGGCCGCCCTGAAGAAGGGCATCGACGCCGCGGTCAAGGCCGTGTCCGAGGAGCTCCTCGCGACCGCCCGCCCGATCGAGGACAAGTCCGACATCGCCGCCGTGGCCGCGCTCTCCGCGCAGGACTCGCAGGTCGGCGAGCTCATCGCCGAGGCGATGGACAAGGTCGGCAAGGACGGTGTCATCACCGTCGAGGAGTCCAACGCCTTCGGCCTGGAGCTGGAGTTCACCGAGGGCATGGCCTTCGACAAGGGCTACCTCTCCCCGTACATGGTCACCGACCAGGAGCGTATGGAGGCCGTCCTCGACGACCCGTACATCCTGATCAACCAGGGCAAGGTCTCCTCGATCCAGGACCTCCTGCCGCTGCTGGAGAAGGTCATCCAGGCCGGCGGCTCCCGCCCGCTGCTGATCATCGCCGAGGACGTCGAGGGCGAGGCGCTCTCCACCCTCGTCGTCAACAAGATCCGCGGCACCTTCAACGCGGTCGCCGTCAAGGCCCCCGGCTTCGGCGACCGTCGCAAGGCGATGCTCCAGGACATGGCCACCCTCACCGGTGCCACCGTCATCGCCGAGGAGGTCGGCCTCAAGCTCGACCAGGCCGGTCTGGACGTCCTCGGTTCCGCGCGTCGCGTGACCATCTCCAAGGACGACACGACCATCGTCGACGGCGGCGGCAACTCCGCCGACGTCGCGGGCCGCGTCAACCAGATCAAGGCCGAGATCGAGTCCACGGACTCCGACTGGGACCGCGAGAAGCTGCAGGAGCGCCTGGCGAAGCTCGCCGGCGGCGTCTGCGTCATCAAGGTCGGCGCCGCCACCGAGGTGGAGCTCAAGGAGAAGAAGCACCGCCTCGAGGACGCCATCTCGGCGACCCGCGCCGCGGTCGAGGAGGGCATCGTCTCCGGCGGTGGCTCCGCGCTCGTCCACGCCGTCAAGGTCCTCGAGGGCAACCTCGGCCTGACCGGCGACGAGGGCACCGGCGTCTCCGTCGTCCGCCGCGCCGCGGTCGAGCCGCTGCGCTGGATCGCCGAGAACGCCGGCCTCGAGGGCTACGTCATCACCTCGAAGGTCGCCGAGCTCGAGAAGGGCCAGGGCTTCAACGCCGCCACCGGCGAGTACGGCGACCTGGTGAAGGCCGGCGTCATCGACCCGGTCAAGGTCACCCGCTCCGCGCTGGAGAACGCCGCTTCCATCGCCTCCCTGCTGCTCACGACCGAGACCCTGGTCGTCGAGAAGCCGGCCGAGGAAGAGGCCGACGCCGGTCACGGCCACGGTCACGGCCACAGCCACTGAGGCTGACGCCGCCTGACGCGTGAGAAGGCCCTGGTCACCGCTGCCGAGCGGGGGTGACCAGGGCTTCTTGCGTCGCGGTGTCAGTGCGGTCGGCCGGGCGCCATCCCTATCTGCCGCATCAGCCCGGGAGCGTCGTAGTGCCACCAGTCTTCCGCGATCTGGCCGTTCTCGATCCGGAAGGTCGTACTCCCCGACATGCCGACTTCCTTGCCGGTCGGCGCCATGCCCATGAACTCGCCCCGGTGGGTGCCCCGCCAGTCCCACAGGGCGGTGACGCAGTCCCCCTCGGCGATCTGGCGCGTCACGTCGAAGCTGAAGTCGAACGCGTCGCGCCACATGGAGATGGTGCGCCGCAGCCCGTCCCGGCCGTTGCCGCGGCCCTCGGTGTCCATCATGTCGTGGGTGATGTAGTCGGCCGCGATGCACTCCTCGATCACGTCGAAGTCGCCCTTGCCCGCGATGTCCTCGAAGACCCGGTTCGTGACGAGCTTGTTGAGGTACTCGTCGCGGACCACGTCGAGGTTCATGAACTTCGGCATCCCCTCGCAGAGGGCGACCATCTCCTGGAACATGCGGTCGGTCTCCGGGAGCTGAGAGTTCCTCATGGCCTCCTCGTACGAGGGGAATTCGACGAGGTCCACGTAGTGGGTCCGCGCGTCGCGGTCCCGGCCGATCATGGTGTGGGTGACCGTGCGCCTGCCGCTGGTCTGTTCCGCGTACCGGTCGATGAGCGCGTTCATCTCGTCGAACCGCGTGGTTTCGTAATCGATTACCTGTACGAATGTCATCGCGTCGCCTCCCGCGCTGGATGGGACACGTCCAGTTTAGGGAGATTTCACCCGGTCGGCGGGTTATGGCGGGTTATTGGGGCCCGTACTTGCGGCCCGTACGGGAGGACACGCCGCCGAGCAGCCCGCGCGGCGTCAGCTTCACCACGCTCATCAGCGCCTTGTACCGCGGGTCCGGGATCGACACGGTCTTGCCGCGCGCCAGGTCGGCCAGGGCGGCCGCCACCAGCTTGTCGGCGTCCAGCCACATCCAGCCGGGGATGTTGTCCGTCCCCATGCCCGCCCGCTGGTGGAACTCGGTCCGCACGAAGCCCGGGCACAGCGCCATCAGCCGCACGCCCGAACCCGCGAGGTCCTTCGCGGCCCCCTGGGTGAACTGCACGACCCAGGCCTTGCTCGCGCCGTACGTGCCGCGCGGCACGAAGGCGGCCACCGAGGCCACGTTGACGACCCCGCCGCGGCCGCGCGAGCGCATCGACTCGGTCGCGGCCGAGGTCAGCCGCAGCACCGCCTCGATGTGCACCTTGATCATGGTGAGCTCGTCGGCCATCGAGACCTCGAGGTAGCGGCCCTTGTTGCCGAAGCCCGCGTTGTTGACCAGCAGGTCCACCGGGTGCGTACGGTCCCCGAGGCGGGTCTCGACCGCGGCGATGCCCTGCTCCGTGGAGAGGTCGGCGGCCAGCACCTCCGCCTCGATGCCGTGCCGGTCGTGGAGCTCGGTGGCCTGCTCGGCCAGCCGCTTGGTGTCGCGGGCCACCAGCACGAGGTTGTGTCCCTGGGCGGCCAGCCGCCGGGCGAAGGCGGCGCCGATGCCCGCCGTGGATCCCGTAATCAACGCAGTCGTCATGTGCGCAACCTAGCCGCCCCGCTCAGCCGCCGTGCCTGCGCAGGTACGTGCGTACGATCTCGGGCGCCTGCGGCCGGTCTGGCTCAAAGGGGCGGCTGGATATTGGCATCGGAGTCAAAGCCGGGCTTATGCTCGGAGGGTGATTGAGGCACGCCATCTCCGTGTTCTGCGCGCTGTCGCCGGGACCGGGTCCTTCTCCGCCGCCGCCCGCGAACTGGGCTGCACCCAGCCCGCCGTCTCCCAGCAGATGAAGGCCCTCGAACAGTCGGCCGGCACCCCGCTGCTGATCCGCACCGGCCGCGAGATGCGGCTGACCCAGGCCGGCGAGGCCCTGGTGCGGCACGCCGCCGGGATCCTGGCCGGGCTGACCGCCGCCGAGGAGGAGGTCGCGGCCATCGCCGGGCTGCGCGCCGGGCGCGTACGCCTCGTCTCCTTCCCGAGCGGGAGCTCGACCCTGGTGCCCACCGCGCTCGCGGCCATGCGCGCCGCGCACCCCGGCACCCGCATCTCGCTGGTCGAGGCGGAGCCGCCGAGGTCCGTGGAGATGCTGCGCGAGGGCGACTGCGATCTGGCGCTGGCCTTCCGCTACGGGGGTGACGGCGGCGGGGCCCAGGCGGCCGCCGCCGAATGGGAGGACCTCGTGGTCACCCCGCTGCTGACCGACCGGCTCGTCGGGCTGGTTCCCGAGGGCCACCGGCTGGCGGGGGCCGGGCGGGTCGGCATGGCGGAGCTGGCCGAGGAGCCCTGGATCGCGGGCTGTCCGCGCTGCCGCCGCCATCTGGTGGAGGTGTGCGAGGGCGTGGGCTTCACCCCGCGCATCGACTTCGCCACCGACGACTACCCGGCCGTGGTCGGGCTGGTCGGGGCGGGGCTCGGCGTCGCGGTGCTGCCGGAGCTGGCGGTGGAGTCCGTACGGGCGAAGGGCGTGAGCACCCTGGCCGTGGAGCCGGCCGTGGAGCGCGAGGTCGTGGCGCTGACGCTGCCGGACCTGGCCCGCGTACCGGCGGTGGCGGCGACCCTGGGCGAGCTGGTGCGGGCCGCCACGCGCTGACCCGCGGCCCCTGCCCGGCGGCAACCGGGAGGGGCGGTACGGCCGAACGCGTGACGGCCCGGATCCGGAACCCGGGACGGGCGCCGCGACACGCCGGACCCGCGTGCCGGGATCGAGGAGGTGAGGAAACGTTCCTTCGGACGTTTCGGCGGCGGCCGGTCAGTGCGGGGCGATGGGGCCGATCGTGCTGGAGGCGGGGATCAGACGGTGCCGTGCGCGGCCCATCAGCTCCTCACGTTCGTCCTCGGTGAGGCCGCCCCACACCCCGTAGGGCTCTCGGACGGCGAGTGCGTGCGCGGCGCATTCCGAACGCACCGGGCATCTCATGCAGACCTCTTTAGCCGAGGCCTCGCGCGCACTCCTGGCCGCGCCCCGCTCGCCTTCCGGGTGGAAGAACAGGGAGCTGTCGACTCCGCGGCAGGCAGCCAGCAGCTGCCAGTCCCAGAGGTCGGCGTTCGGTCCGGGGAGGCGGGAGAAATCTGCCATTGGTAGTCCTCTTGGTGCCGGTACTGAGGCGGATACGGTCCATGTCTCCACACCTACTGTCGTAGTAGATGTAAATATGACTCATTGGGAATCTAGCCTCAGACACATGCCAAACGGAAGAAAAGCCGCCAAATAGGGCATAGCTCCAGATGGAGGACAGATGGCTTGCGCCTCCCGTGTCGTGATCGCGTCCTCACGTAGAGTGCCGAAGGTGTCCGTCCAACCCGTAACTCTTTCGAGTGACCATCGTTGAGTGAGCGAGTGCGGTTGAACCGAGAAGTTCCCGGACAGGTGTCCGAGGGCATCGATCGCACAGGTGACGATACGTACCAGCCTGGAGGCTCAAGGTGACGCGCATCAGCAGCTGCGGAGGGCGGTCATGACATCCGTCCTCGTCTGCGACGACTCCCCGCTTGCCCGAGAGGCGCTCCGTCGCGCGGTTGCCACCGTGCCCGGCGTCGAGCGTGTGACGACGGCTGCCAACGGCGAGGAAGTCCTCCGCCGCTGGGGTGCCGACCGCTCCGACCTGATTCTGATGGATGTACGGATGCCGGGGCTGGGCGGTGTCGAGACGGTCCGCCGCCTCCTGTCCGCCGACCCGGGCGCCCGCATCATCATGCTGACGGTCGCCGAGGACCTGGACGGGGTGGCCCTCGCGGTCGCCGCCGGCGCCCGCGGCTACCTGCACAAGGACGCCTCGCGCGCCGAACTGCGGGCCACGGTCACCCAGGCGCTCGCCGACCCGACCTGGCGACTGGCCCCGCGCCGGCTGCGCTCGGCGGAGATGGGCGCCGCGCCCACGCTCACCGCGCGTGAGATCCAGGTGCTGGAGGGCATGAGCCACGGCCGTTCCAACGCGGAGATCGGGCGCGAGCTCTTCCTCTCCGAGGACACGGTCAAGACCCACGCCCGCCGGCTCTTCAAGAAGCTCGGCGCCTCGGACCGGGCGCACGCCGTGGCGCTCGGCTTCCGCTGGGGCCTCGTCCGCTGATCCGTCCGCCGACCTGCGGGACCGACGGCCGGCCGTCGGGAGCGGTCCCGTCCGCCACCGGCGGACGGGGCGGCACTTCCCCCGGCCGCCGCGGTGGGGCTTCCCCGGCCCCGCCGGCGGGGCGGGGCGGGTGCCGTCGTACGTCCTGTCGTACCCGGTGACCCGCCGGGGATTGGCAGGGCACAATCCGGGGGACGTGTCGCTTCGGGCGCGATGCCGCATCCTTGGTGGTGTGCCGCATTCTTGGAGAGGTCGAGTCCCCGGATCCCCGGGGGCGACGATTCGGGCCGAGCGGAGGGGAGGGCGCACATGATGAGTTCCGGCGCACCCGCTCATAACGCTTCGATGCACAACACGGACCACGGTGCCGCGAATGCTCCGGCGCCAAGGCACCATGGATTGATGCGCGACGACGAGGCCCTGGGGTCACCCACGGCCACAGGCCCCACCGGCGCCGCCAAGGGCGGCAATGCCGGGGCTGTCAGCGCGCTCGTACGCCGGGCGGTGGAGGGCGACGAGCAGGCCACGCACGATCTGCTGGCCTTCGTGCACCCCCTCGCCATCCGCTACTGCCGCACGCGGCTGTCGCGGCTCCCGGGTGACGCTCGTCACTTCGTGGAGGACCTGGCGCAGGAGGTCTGCGTAGCCGTCCTGATGGCGCTGCCCCGCTACCGGGACACCGGGCGGCCCTTCGAGGCCTTCGTCTTCGCCATCGCCGCGCACAAGGTCGCCGACCTCCAGCGGGCCGCCATGCGGCACCCGGGGAGCACGGCCGTGCCGTCCGACGAGATGCCGGAACGGCCGGACGACTCGCTGGGCCCCGAGGAGCGGGCGCTGCTCAGCAGCGACGCCGCCTGGGCCAAGAAGCTGCTGGCCAACCTGCCGGAGAACCAGCGCGAGCTGCTCGTCCTGCGGGTGGCCGTCGGGCTGACCGCCGAGGAGACCGGGCAGATGCTCGGGATGTCCCCGGGGGCGGTGCGGGTCGCGCAGCACCGGGCGCTGAGCCGGCTGCGGGCGCTCGCGGAGCAGTGAGTGGAGCGGTGACGGACCGAGTGGTTCCGTTTGCGTGCTTTCTGTCGTAGGAAACGACGAAACTTCTGCTTGACCTTGGTCGTGGAATGAGACGCGTCGGGATCCCGTTAGCATGGACATCCGCGCTGAGCAAGACCATTTGGGAAGGTGTCATGACCGCCGACGGAGTGCCCGACAAATTCGCCACGCTCGGACTGACCTACGACGACGTGCTGCTGCTGCCGGGCGCGTCGGACATGTCGCCTGACGCGATCGACACCTCCTCCCTCATCTCGCGCAACGTCCGCGTGAACGTTCCGCTGCTCTCCGCCGCGATGGACAAGGTCACCGAGGCCCGCATGGCCATCGCGATGGCCCGCCAGGGCGGCGTCGGCGTGCTGCACCGCAACCTGTCGATCGCCGACCAGGCCAACCAGGTCGACCTGGTCAAGCGCTCCGAGTCCGGCATGGTCACCGACCCGATCACGGTGCACCCGGACGCGACGCTGGGCGAGGCCGACGAGCTGTGCGCGAAGTTCCGCATCTCCGGCGTCCCGGTGACCGACCCGGCGGGCAAGCTGCTCGGCATCGTCACCAACCGCGACATGGCCTTCGAGTCGGACCGCAGCCGCCAGGTGCGCGAGGTCATGACCCCGATGCCGCTGGTCACGGGCAAGGTCGGCATCTCCGGCGTGGACGCCATGGAGCTGCTGCGCCGCCACAAGATCGAGAAGCTTCCGCTGGTCGACGAGGCGGGCATCCTCAAGGGCCTCATCACGGTCAAGGACTTCGTCAAGGCCGAGAAGTACCCGAACGCGGCCAAGGACAAGGACGGCCGGCTGCTCGTCGGCGCGGCCGTCGGCGTCGCCGGCGACGCGTACGAGCGCGCCCAGGCGCTGATCGAGGCGGGCGCCGACTTCATCGTCGTCGACACCGCCCACGGTCACTCCCGCCTGGTCGGCGACATGGTCTCGAAGATCAAGTCGAACTCCGGCGTGGACGTCATCGGCGGCAACATCGCCACCCGCGACGGCGCCCAGGCGCTGATCGACGCCGGCTGTGACGGCATCAAGGTCGGCGTCGGCCCCGGCTCCATCTGCACCACCCGCGTCGTCGCCGGCATCGGCGTCCCGCAGGTCACCGCGATCTACGAGGCCTCGCTGGCCGCCAAGGCCGCGGGCGTCCCGGTCATCGGCGACGGCGGCCTGCAGTACTCCGGCGACATCGCGAAGGCCCTGGTCGCGGGTGCCGACACGGTGATGCTCGGCTCGCTGCTCGCGGGCTGCGAGGAGTCCCCGGGCGAGCTGCTCTTCATCAACGGCAAGCAGTTCAAGTCGTACCGCGGCATGGGCTCGCTCGGCGCGATGCAGTCCCGCGGCGACCGCAAGTCCTTCTCCAAGGACCGCTACTTCCAGGAGGGCGTGGGCGGCGACGACAAGCTCATCCCCGAGGGCATCGAGGGCCAGGTCCCGTACCGCGGTCCGCTCTCCGCGGTCGTGCACCAGCTGGTCGGCGGTCTGCGGCAGTCGATGTTCTACGTCGGCGGCCGCACGGTGCCGGAGCTGCAGGACCGGGGCCGCTTCGTCCGGATCACCTCGGCGGGGCTCAAGGAGAGCCACCCGCACGACATCCAGATGACGGTGGAAGCACCGAACTACTCCCGCAAGGGCTGAGCGGAGCTTTGACGGAGGGCGGGCCGGGATGACCGGGCCCGCCCTTCGGCGTCCGTGGGGGACCGGCGCTGCGCGCCGCGCTGGGGCTCTGCCCCAGGCCCCGCGCCTCAAACGCCGGCGGGGCCGGGGGTGGCGGGGCGGGATTGGCGTCCGCACAGCGGTCGCCGGAACGCGAGAGGCCGGGGTTCGGGGATACTGGACGGGCAGACCCACAGGAAAGGCCACCACACGTGACTGAGATCGAGATCGGGCGCGGCAAGCGCGGCCGCCGGGCGTACGCCTTCGACGACATCGCCATTGTCCCGAGCCGGCGTACGCGGGACCCGAAGGAGGTCTCGATCGCCTGGCAGATCGACGCGTACCGCTTCGAGCTTCCCTTCCTGGCCGCCCCCATGGACTCGGTGGTCTCCCCGCAGACCGCGATCCGCATCGGTGAGCTCGGCGGCCTCGGCGTGCTGAACCTCGAAGGCCTGTGGACCCGCTACGAGGACCCGCAGCCGCTGCTCGACGAGATCGCGGAGCTGGACGAGGACTCGGCGACCCGTCGCCTCCAGGAGATCTACTCCGCGCCGATCCAGGCGGACCTGATCCGTCAGCGGATCAAGGAGGTGCGCGACTCGGGCGTCGTCACCGCCGCCGCGCTCTCCCCGCAGCGCACGGCCGAGTTCTCCAAGGCCGTCGTGGACGCGGGCGTGGACATCTTCGTGATCCGCGGCACCACCGTGTCGGCGGAGCACGTCTCCGGCGCCGCCGAGCCGCTGAACCTGAAGCAGTTCATCTACGAGCTCGACGTCCCGGTCATCGTGGGCGGCTGCGCCACCTACACCGCGGCCCTGCACCTGATGCGCACCGGCGCGGCGGGCGTGCTGGTCGGCTTCGGCGGCGGCGCCGCGCACACCACGCGCAACGTGCTCGGCATCCAGGTCCCGATGGCGACCGCGGTCGCGGACGTGGCCGCGGCCCGCCGCGACTACATGGACGAGTCCGGCGGCCGCTACGTGCACGTCATCGCCGACGGCGGCGTGGGCTGGTCCGGCGACATCCCGAAGGCGGTCGCCTGCGGCGCCGACGCCGTGATGATGGGCTCCCCGCTGGCCCGTGCCACCGACGCGCCCGGCAAGGGCAACCACTGGGGCATGGAGGCCGTCCACGAGGACGTGCCGCGCGGCAAGAAGGTCGACCTCGGTACGGTCGGCACCACCGAGGAGATCCTCACCGGCCCGTCGCACAGCCCGGACGGATCGATGAACATCTTCGGCGCGCTGCGCCGCTCGATGGCCACCACCGGCTACAGCGAGCTCAAGGAGTTCCAGCGGGTCGAGGTCACGGTCGCGGACTCGCAGCACCGTCGCTGATCTCCTTCCGTACGTACGCCGGAGGGCCGGCACCCCGAGTGGGGTGCCGGC
>NZ_JBHWBP010000128.1:0-19896 GCF_042735575.1 Streptomyces sp. NPDC059564
GGGGGGGGGGGGGCGGGCCCCTCGGCCGGGGCGGGGCCCTTGGCGGGGGGGCGCGCCCCACCACCCGGACCCCCCCACCCCCCGCCATTTGCTCGCGCCGGGGGCCCCCCACCCCAACGACTGGGGCCCCCTCAAGGGCCAGCTCCCCCCGGCCCCCACCCGCACCCCCCGGGCCCCGCGCGAAGGCGCCCCGGCCCGCACCCCGCGCGCGGCCGGAGCGCCCCCCCGCGAGGGCGCCCCACCCCGCCGCACCCGCTCGGTCTCGGAGGGCTCCGCCACCCAGGCGGCCCCGGCCGAGGCGTCCCCGGCCACGGACACCCCGCGCCCGGCGCGCCGTACCCGCTCGGTCTCGGAGGGCTCCGCCAGCCAGGCGGCTCCGGCCGAGGCGCCCCCGGCCACGGACACCCCGCGCCCGGCGCGTCGTACCCGCTCGGTCTCGGAGGGCTCCGCCAGCCAGGCGGCTCCGGCCGAGGGCACCTCGGAGTCCCCGGGTGCCGCGCGGCGTACGGGCTCCGGCAGCCGGACTCCCGCACCGGAGCCGGAGGCCCCCTGGCACGACCCGAAGCCCGCCTTCGAGGAGCCGCCGGCCGCGCCGCCGGACCCCGAGCCCGGCCCCAAGGCCCAGCCCGAACCCGACCCAGACCCCGACACCACCGGAGGCGACGCGTGAACGACGTCCTCGACGTCGCCCTGCGACTGATCGTCGTCTTCGCCGTCTTCCTCGTGCTCCCCCTCGTCATCGGGCAGACCGAGCACAAGGTGATGGCGCACATGCAGGGCCGCCTCGGCCCCATGTACGCCGGCGGCTTCCACGGCTGGGCCCAGCTCGTCGCCGACGGCGTGAAGTTCGCGCAGAAGGAGGACATCGTCCCGGCCAACGCCGACCGGCGGATCTTCCAGCTCGCCCCCGCCGTCGCGCTGCTGCCGTACCTCCTCGTCCTCCTCGCCATCCCCATCGGCCCGGGCGAGGGCGCGGTCGGCCAGGTCATCGACGCCGGACTCTTCTTCGCGCTCGCCGTCATGGGCATCGGAGTCCTCGGCTCCCTCATGGGCGGCTGGGCCTCCGCCAACAAGTTCTCCCTCCTCGGAGGCCTCCGCACCGCCGCCCAGCTCCTCGCGTACGAGCTCCCCATGCTGCTCGCCGCCGCCTCCGTGGCCATGGCGGCCGGGACGGTCTCCCTCCCCGGCATCGTCGAGGGCTTCCAGTGGTGGTGGCTGCCCTGGCAGATCATCGGCGCGCTGGTCTTCTTCACCGCGGGCCTCGCCGAACTCCAGCGGCCCCCCTTCGACATGCCCGTCGCCGACTCCGAGATCATCTTCGGCGCGTACACCGAGTACACCGGCCTGCGCTTCGCGCTCTTCCTGCTCGCCGAGTACGCCGGCATCGTCGTCCTCTGCGCACTGACCACCGTCCTCTTCCTCGGCGGCTGGCAGGGCCCCTTCGGCGGCGACGACCTCGGCTGGGTCTGGACCCTCCTCAAGGTCGCCGTCCTCGCCTTCGTCGTCATCTGGCTCCGCGTGAGCTACCCCCGCCTGCGCGAGGACCAGCTCCAGAAGCTCGCCTGGACCGTACTCATCCCCCTCGCGCTCGCCCAGATCGCGCTCACCGGCATCGTGAAGGTGGCGATCCAGTAATGCCCCCGATCCCCGGATCCGGCCTCGCCAAGGGCCTGGCCGTCACCCTGCGCACGATGACCAAGCGCGCGCACACCGCCCAGTACCCCGAGGTGCAGCCCGAGCTCCCGCCCCGCAGCCGCGGGGTCATCGGCCTGTTCGAGGAGAACTGCACGGTCTGCATGCTGTGCGCCCGCGAGTGCCCCGACTGGTGCATCTACATCGACTCCCACAAGGAGACGGTGCCGGCCGCCGCCCCCGGCGGCCGCGAGCGCAGCCGCAACGTCCTCGACCGCTTCGCCATCGACTTCTCCCTCTGCATGTACTGCGGCATCTGCATCGAGGTGTGCCCCTTCGACGCCCTCTTCTGGTCGCCGGAGTTCGAGTACGCGGAGACCGACATCCACGACCTCACCCACGAGCGCGACAAGCTGCGCGAGTGGATGTGGACCGTGCCGGCCCCGCCCGCCCTGGACCCGGCCGCCGAGGAGCCCAAGGAAGTCGCCGCCGCCCGCAAGGCCGTGGAGAAGGCCGAAGCCGCCACCGCGGCGGCAGCGGCGGCCGCCGCCGCCCAGGCCGCGGACACCGCGCCCGGCACGCCCCCGACCACCCCGGAGGCCGACGCGTGAGCATCGCAACCGCCCCCCTGGCAGCCGTCGGCCACGGCTTCCTCTCCCCGACCGGCGTCGAGATCGCCTTCGTCCTGGTCGGCCTCGCCACCCTCGGCGCGGCCCTCGTCACGGTCACCACCAAGCAGCTCGTGCACGCCGCCCTCTGGCTGGTCGTCGCCCTCGGCGGGATCGCCGTCGAGTACCTGCTGCTGACCGCCGAGTTCATCGCCTGGGTCCAGGTACTGATCTACCTCGGCTCCGTGGTCGTCCTCCTCCTCTTCGGACTGATGCTCACCAAGGCCCCCATCGGCCGCTCCCCGGACGCCGACTCGGGCAACCGCTGGGTCGCCCTCGGCGTCGCGGGCGCCGCGGGCGCCGCCCTGGTCTGGGTCGTCGTCGACGCCTTCCGCACCACCTGGATCGACCTCGACGGTCCCGCCCAGGGCTCCACGAAGGTCTCCGGCGAGATCCTCTTCCAGCACTGGGTGCTGCCCTTCGAGGCGCTCTCCGTCCTCCTCCTCGCGGCCCTGATCGGCGCCATCGTGCTCTCCCGGCGCAACACCCCAGCCGAGGAAGCCGCCGACGCCGCCGCCCGCACCGGGAAGGGACAGCGCTGATGCACCTCGCCTATCCCGCCGTACTGGCGGCGCTCCTCTTCGCCACCGGCCTCTACGGAGTGCTCGCCCGCCGCAACGCCATCCTGGTCCTGATGTCCGTCGAGCTGATGCTCAACGCCGTCAACCTCAACCTGGTGGCCTTCGACGTCTGGCTGCGCGACGCCCTGCACGCCGGCCAGGCCCTCACCCTCTTCACGATCGCCATCGCCGCCGCCGAGATCGGCATCGGTCTCGCGATCGTGCTGATGGTGTACCGCAACCGCGGCACCTCGGACGTCGACAAGCTGCGCGACACCGCCGAGGCCCACGAGCCCGCCCGGCCCGACGACATCACTGCCCGGCCGGAGGTCGCCGCGTGAGCACCACGACCCTCGCGGTCCTCGTTCCCCTCCTTCCCTTCCTGGGTGCGGTGGCAGGCCTGCTCCTCGGCCGGGCCGCCCCCGGATTCGTCCGGCCGCTGGCCATCCTGCCGACGCTGGGCGCCGCCGTACTGGCCGTGCTCGTCGCCGTCCGCCAGGGCGGGGGACCGGCCATCAACGCCGCCACCGAACTGACCCCGACCGGCTCCGTGCCGATCGACCTCTCGCTCTACCTGGACGGCTTCGCCGTGCTGGTCGCCGTCCTCGTCGGAGTCGTCGCCACCTGCGTACAGCTCTACTCGACGGCGTACCTCCGCGAGGACCCCCGCTACCCCTCCTACGCGGCCCTCGTCTCCCTCTTCACCTCCGCCATGCTGCTCGTCGTCTATTCCGGCGACCTGATGGTGCTGCTGGTCGGCTGGGAGATCATGGGCATCTGCTCGTACTTCCTCGTCGGCCACTACTGGGAGACCGAAGCGGCCCGCTCCGCCTCCCTCAAGGCCTTCCTCGTCACCAAGCTCGGTGACGTCCCCTTCCTCATCGGCCTGTTCGCACTCGCCGCCGACGCCGGCTCCTTCCAGATCACCAAGATCCTCGGCACCGTCGCCTCCGGCGGGCTCGACCACCCGACGCTGATCGCGCTGCTCCTGCTCGCGGGCGTCGCCGGGAAGTCCGCGCAGTTCCCGCTGCACACCTGGCTCCCCGACGCCATGGCGGGCCCCACCCCGGTCTCCGCGCTGATCCACGCCGCGACGATGGTCGCCGCCGGCGTCTACTTCGTCGCCCGCCTCCTCCCGGTCTTCGCGGCCTCGCGCGCCGCTCTGGTGGTCATGGCCGTCATGGCGGCCATCACGATGGTCGGCTCCGGCCTCGCCGCCCTGGCCCAGGACGACATCAAACGCGTGCTCGCCTACTCCACGATCGGCCAGCTCGGCTACATGATCGGAGCACTGGCCGTCGGCGACCGCGGCGCCGCCGTCTTCCACCTCCTGTCCCACGGCGCCTTCAAGGCGCTCCTCTTCCTCGGCGCCGGCGTGATCATCCACGCCGCCGGGACGAACTCCCTGGCCGCCATGTCCCGTATGGACGGCCTGGCCAAGCGCATCCCCGACGCCTTCTGGACGATGACGATCGCGCTGCTCGCGCTCGCCGCCATCCCGCCCTTCGCCGGCTTCTTCTCCAAGGAAGCCATCCTCGTCGCCGCCGAGCAGGCCGCCGTCGGACACTCCGACCTCGCGCCCGGCGCGGCCGGCTGGATCGTGCTGGTCGCCGGTGTGCTGACGGCCCTGCTCACCGCGGCCTACGCCACCCGGCTGTGGCTGATGGCCTTCCGCGGCCGGGGCGCCGCCGCCCCCGACCACGGCAAGGAGCCCTTCGCCATGACCGGCGTGCTGTGGCTGCTGGCGGTCCCGTCGATCGCCTTCGGCCTCGCCGCCGGCTCCCTCGCCGACTGGTTCGACGGCAAGGAACTCACCCCGTCCGTGACCACCTCGGTCCTCGGCACGGGCGCCGCCCTCATCGGCGTCATGCTCACCTACGCCCTCTGGCAGCGCGCCACGGCCCAGGCCGCCGCCACCGCCCGGGCCGGCACGGCCCGCGCCACGACCGCCGCCCCCGCGACGGCCCCGGGCACCACCGCCCCGGCACCCGGCACCACCGCCCCCGCGACGGCCCCCGTGCCCGCCTCCGTGGCGGCCGCCCAATCCGCCGCCACGGCCGCCGTGGAGTCCGCCGCCGAAGCCCCCGAGGTCGCCGAGGTCACCCACGACCACCCGGCCGTCCCCGCCGGACCGGCCCCCGACCCCGGCCGCGCGCTCCTCGGCCCCCTGCACCGCCACGCCGCCGACGGCTTCCACCTCGACGCCGTCTACGACCGGCTCTTCGTCCGCCCCGTCCGCGCGGCCGCGAGCCTGGTCCGCTTCCTCGACCGCGAGGTCGTGGACACGTACGTCCGCGGCGCGGGCGCGGGCCCCCGGCTGCTCGGCAGCCTCGTCCGCCGGGCCCAGACCGGCAACGTGCAGAGCTACCTGAGCGCCCTGCTCGCCGGCGCCGTGGTCCTGGCGATCGCCACGGCCGTCCTCGCCAACGTCAACGCCGGATCGTGAGCCGAGAGTCAGCCGTGATCGATATCAGCCCGTCCGTGATGCAGTTCCTTCTGGCGTTCATCGTGGCCGCACCCCTCCTCGGAGCCGTCGCGGCCCTCCTGCCGGCCCCGCCCGGGCTCAAGGGCAAGAGCCCCGAACAGGCCGTGCTCCGCCACGGCGTCACCGTCACCGGTGTCATCCTCGCCGCGGCGATCGCCCTCACCCTGGGCTTCGACCACGACGCCCCGTCCCGCTTCCAGGCGACGACGGACATCAGCTGGATCCAGGCGCTGAACATCCGGATCCACCTCGGCATCGACGGCATCTCGCTCCCCCTCCTCCTGATGACCGCGCTGCTGTTCTTCCTCTGCGCGGTGTACAGCTACTTCAAGCTCCCCGAGGGCCCCTCCCCGAAGGCCTTCGTCTCCCTGCTGCTCGTCCTGGAGTCCGGCACCCTCGCGACCTTCGCCGTCCTCGACCTGCTGCTCTTCTTCCTCGCCTTCGAGATGGTCCTCATCCCGATGTACTTCCTCATCGCCCGCTGGGGCGGTGCTCAGCGGCAGGCCGCCGCCTGGAAGTTCATCCTCTACACCCTCCTCGGATCCGTGGTCATGCTCCTCGGACTGCTGCTGATCGGACTGAACAGCGGCACCTTCGACATGGTGGCACTCGCCTCTGACAACGGCAGCGAACTGACCCACACCACCCAGCTCCTGGCCGTCCTCGCCATCGGCCTCGGCCTCGCCGTGAAGACCCCCATGTGGCCGCTGCACAGCTGGCTCCCGGACGCCCACACCGCCGCCCCCACCGTCGGATCCGTGCTGCTCGCGGGCGTCATGCTGAAGATGGGCACGTACGGGTTCGTCCGCATCCTGCTGCCGGTCACCCCCGACGGCATGCGGACCTTCGCCCCGTACCTCGGCGCCTTCGCCGCCGTCGGCATCGTCTACGGATCGCTCGCCTGCCTGGCCCTCGCCCGCAAGGGCAACAAGGGCGACCTCAAGCGCCTCATCGCGTACTCCTCCGTCGGCCACATGGGCTTCGTCCTCCTCGGCATCGCCTCCATGACCCCCACCGGGGTCAACGGCGCGCTCTTCGCCAACATCGCCCACGGCCTGATCACCGGCCTCCTCTTCTTCCTGGTCGGCGCCCTCAAGGACCGCTACGGCACCGCCGACCTCGACACCCTCGCCGGGGCCACCGGCGCCGCCCTCTACGGCCGCGCCCCCCGCCTCGGCGCGCTCCTCGCCTTCGCCGCCGTCGCCTCGCTCGGCCTGCCCGGCCTCGCCGGGTTCTGGGGCGAGATGCTGGCCCTCTTCGGCGCGTTCGACCCCGCCGAGGGCCTCTCCCGCCCGGCCTTCCTCACCTACATGGCCGTCGGCGCGTTCGGCACCCTGCTGACCGCCGCGTACCTGCTGATCGTCGTACGGCGCGTCTGCATGGGCGACCCCAAGGCGGGCCCCGAGATCACCCTCGCGGACGTCCAGCACTACGAGTTCGCCGCCTGGACCCCGCTCGTCGCCCTCACCGTCCTCGCCGGCCTGTGGCCCGCGGTCCTCCTCGGCCTCACCGACCCGGCCGTCCAGAAGCTCCTCGCAGGAGGCAACGCATGACGGCCCCGACGGTCCTCGCCGCCGACACCCCCAGCCTGGTCCAGTCCGTCGACTGGCTCGCGATCGCGCCCGTGGTCATCACCGCCGCCGTCGCCCTGCTCGTCCTGGTCGCCGACCTGTTCGTCCCGGAGCGCCGCAAGCCGCTGCTCGGCTGGATCTCGGTGGCCGGCCTGGCCGCCGCGACCGCCACCCTGCTGGCGCTGCGCGCCGGGGACCGCGCCACGTTCTGCCTCACCGGCGACCCGGGCGCCTGCAGCTACACCGCCGACCACTTCGCGCTCGTCGTGCAGTTCCTCGTACTGGCCGGGGCCCTGGTCACCGCCCTGCTGTCGGTCACCGTCGTCCGCGAGACGCGCATGCCGGCCGGCGAGTACTGGTTCCTGCTGCTCTCCTCCGCCGCCGGCGCGGCCCTGCTGCCCGCCGCCCGCGACCTCGCCACCCTGATCGTCGCCCTCGAAGTCGCCTCGCTGCCCGCCTTCGCCCTCGTCGGCATGCGCCGCGGCGACCGGCTGTCCTCCGAGGCCGCCCTCAAGTTCTTCCTCTCCTCGGTCACCGCCACCGCCGTGTCCCTGATGGGCGTCAGCTTCGTCTACGCGGTCACCGGCTCCCTGCACCTCAGCCAGGTCGCCGACCGGCTCGAAGACGTGCCCGGACAGCTCGACACCCTCGCCATGGCGGGCGTCGCGCTCACCCTCGTCGGCTTCGCCTTCAAGACCGCCGCCGTGCCCTTCCACTTCTGGGTCCCCGACACGTACGTCGGCGCCCCGCTGCCCGTCGCCGGCTACCTCTCCGTGATCGGCAAGGCCGTCGGCTTCACCGGCCTGATCCTGGTCACCGTGATCGCCTTCCCGGCGTACTCCGACATCTGGGGCCCGGCCCTGGCCGTCCTCGCCGCGCTCACCATGACCCTCGGCAACGCCGCCGCCCTGCGCCAGTCCGCGGACCGCCCGAACAGCGCCGTACGGCTCCTCGCCTGGTCCTCCGTGGGCCAGGCCGGCTACCTGCTGGTCCCGATCGCCGCGGCCGCGTACTCCGACCGCGACCAGATCGGCTCCACCGTCGCCTACGCGCTGATGTACGGCGCCGTGAACCTCGGCGCCTTCGCCGTCGCCGCGCTGGTCGCCCGTACGAAGCCGCTGAACCGGATCAGCGACTACCGCGGCCTGTACGCCGAGCGCCCCTTCGCCGCCCTCTCGCTGGCCTTCTTCCTGCTCTGCCTGGCCGGACTGCCGCCGGGCCTCATCGGCCTCTTCGCCAAGGTCACCGTCTTCCGGTCCGCCGTCGACGCGGGCCTGGGCTGGCTCGCCGTGGTCATGGCCGTCAACGTCGTCGTCGCCCTGTACTACTACCTGCGCTGGACCGCGCTCCTCTTCCGTCCCGCGCGGGAGGGAGAGCGGGGCGAGGCGGCTGTACGTACGAAGGCCCCCCGGCCGCTCACGCTGGCCATCGCCCTCACCGCCGCCACCGCCCTGGTCCTCTCGGGCGCCCCGCAGCTCGTCCTCCGCTTCGCCTCGGGCACCCTCTTCCCGCAGTAGCCCGAACGCGGTAACCCGTACGGCGTAACGCCCGCCGCCGGCCCCCGGCCCCGCCCACGGGGGCGGCGGCCCCGCCGTGCCCGGGGAACCAGACGCCCCCACCTCGCGTTGACCAGGAAGGGAGGGTCCACTGGACCGAAGACCCTCAGATCCTGGACGGGGTCCCCCGCCGCACCACTTGGAGGGCGTACCGTGCACCGCCGGCACAACGGGCTGAAGACCGCCGTACTCCTCGGCGGGCTGTCCGCACTGATCATCCTCATCGGAAGCTTCTTCGGACGGGGCGGCCTGATCGTCGCCGTCGTCATCGCCCTGGGGACGAACGCGTACGCGTACTGGAACAGCGACAAGCTGGCTCTACGCGCGATGCGCGCCCGCCCCGTCAGCGAGTTCGAGGCCCCTGAGCTGTACCGCATGGTGCGCGAGCTCTCCACGTCCGCCCGCCAGCCCATGCCACGGCTCTACATCTCCCCGACCGAGGCCCCCAACGCCTTCGCCACCGGACGCAATCCGCGCAACGCCGCGGTCTGCTGCACCGAGGGCATCCTGCGGATCCTGGACGAGCGCGAGCTGCGCGGTGTCATCGGCCACGAGCTGAGCCACGTCTACAACCGCGACATCCTGATCTCGTCGGTCGCCGGCGCACTCGCCTCCGTGATCATGTTCCTGGTGAACTTCGCCTGGCTGATCCCGATCGGCCGGTCCAACGACGACGAGGGCCCCGGCCTCTTCGGCATGCTGCTGATCATGATCCTGGGCCCGCTGGCCGCCTCCGTGATCCAGCTCGCCATCAGCCGCTCGCGCGAGTACGAGGCGGACGCCTCCGGGGCCCAGCTCACCGGCGACCCCCTCGCCCTGGCCAGCGCCCTGCGCAAGCTCGACGCGGGCACCAAGGCGCTCCCGCTGCCGGCGGAACCCCGGCTGGAGACGGCGAGCCACATGATGATCGCCAACCCCTTCCGGCCCGGCGAGGGACTCTCCAAGATGTTCTCGACGCACCCTCCGATGGCCGAGCGCATCGCCCGGCTCGAACAGATGGCAGGACGCAGTCAGTGAAAACCATCCTGAACGTCATTTGGCTCGTACTCAGCGGGATCTGGCTGTTCCTCGGCTACTGCCTCGCCGGTGTGCTGCTCTGCATCACCATCATCGGCATCCCGTTCGGCATCGCGGCCTTCCGCATCGCCGTCTACGCCCTCTGGCCCTTCGGCTACACCACGGTCGAGCGCCACGACGCGGGCGCCGGCTCCTGCATCGGCAACGTCCTGTGGCTGGTCCTCGCCGGCTGGTGGCTCGCCATCGGCCACATCGTCACGGGCATCGCCCTCTGCATCACGATCATCGGGATCCCCTTCGGCATCGCCAACTTCAAGATGGTGCCGCTCTCCCTGCTCCCGCTGGGCCGCGAAATCGTGCGGACCGACGCCCCCTTCGCCTCCCGCTGACCGGAGTTATCCACAGGCCTGGCGGGCTGTCATAGGTGTGCGTCACCATGAACGCATGAACGAGACCGAGCAGTTGCTGAAGCAATCCCCAGCCCCAGTACGCCACTCCGTGCGCGGGTCCGGAAACCCCCTGCCCGCCCCTCTGGGCGGAGGGGAGGGCGCCCGGTCCGCGCTCATAGCCGGGCCGCCCCTGCCGCCCTGCGCGTTCACGCCCCGGAGCTGAACCGGCTCCGCACCCCGTAGAGCAACACGCCCAGCGCCAGAACCGCCGCCCCCGCCACCGCCGAGGCGAGGGGCAGCGCGCAGGCGAGCAGCACGCAGCCGGACAGCCCGACCGCTGCCACGGCCCGGCCCTTGACAGCTGAATCGAGCGTCCATGCGGAGGCGTTCGCGATCGCGTAGTAGGCCAGCACTCCGAAGGAGGAGAAACCGATCACGCCCCGCAGATCGGCGGTGGCCGCGAGCACCGCCACGACCCCGCCCACGGCCAGCTCCGCACGGTGCGGCACTCGCCGGCGCGGGTGTACGGCGGCCAGCGCGCGCGGCAGATGGCCGTCCCGGGCCATCGCCAGGGCCGTCCGCGACACTCCGAGCACCAGGGCCAGCAACGAGCCCAGCGCGGCCAGCGCCGCACCCACCCGGACCACGGGAGCCAGTCCGGGCCACCCGGCCGCGCGCACCGCGTCGGCCAGCGGGGCCGCCGACCCCGCCAGCCCGTCGGCGCCGAGCACCGACAGCACCGCCACCGCCACGGCGGCGTACACGCACAGGGCGATCCCCAGCGCGAGCGGCACCGCGCGCGGGATCGTGCGCTCCGGATCCCGCACCTCCTCGCCCAGGGTGGTGATCCGGGCATAGCCCGCGAAGGCGAAGAACAGCAGCCCGGCCCCCTGCAACAGCCCGGCCACACCCCAGCCC
This sequence comes from Streptomyces sp. NPDC059564, assembly GCF_042735575.1. Lineage (NCBI taxonomy): Bacteria > Bacillati > Actinomycetota > Actinomycetes > Kitasatosporales > Streptomycetaceae > Streptomyces > Streptomyces sp. NPDC059564. The sequence continues at coordinate 10,797 of NZ_JBHWBP010000128.1, forward strand.
CCGCCACCGAGCCGGCCGGCCTCGGCGGCGCCGGACGTCAGGCACGCCACCACGACCGCGGCCAGCACGGCCAGCACCGCCGCCACGATCAGCCGGGCGATCCGGGCGGACTTCTGCACCCCGCCGTAGCTCGCGGCGGTCAGCGCCACCACCGCCGCAACGGCCACCACATGCTCCCGCCCGGGCCACACGTACGCCCCGACGGTCAGCGCCATCGCCGCGCAGGACGCCGTCTTGCCGACCACGAAACCCCAGCCGGCCAGGTACCCCCAGAACGGGCCGAGCCGCTCGCGCCCGTACACGTAGGTCCCGCCCGAGGACGGGTAGCGGGCGGCGAGCCGGGCCGAGGAATGCGCGTTGCAGTAGGCCACCAGGGCCGCCACCGCCAGAGCCGCGAGGAGCCCGCCGCCCGCCGCGCGCGCCGCCGGAGCGAGGGCCGCGAAGATCCCGGCGCCGACCATCGCCCCGAGCCCGACCACGACCGCGTCGGACACGCCCAGGGTGCGCTTCAGCTCGTTGTTCACGCCGGGAGGGTAGCCGGGCTAGATGACGCCCTCACGGCCGGGAAGCGGAATCCGTTTGCGCTCCCACCCCTCCAAGGCCGTCAGGCAGGCGTGGTCCATGTGCCGCAGCCCGCTGAGGTCGAGGCGCACCGCCGCCGCGTGCGGCACCGCCTCCAGGGAGTCCAGCAGCTTGGGCAGCTTCAGGAAACTGGCGTTGCCCACGACCCGGACACACAGCTCCTCGCCCTCCCAGACCTCCTCGATGTGGACGTGGGAGGTCTCCCAGGCCGCCTTGGCGACGGCGAGCCCCAGCCCGACCAGCACCCCCTCGAAGAGGCTGGTCGCCACGATCGAGGCGGCCGTCACCACCAGCACCACCGCCTCCCCGCGGTGGGACCGCCACAGGGCGGCCACCGCCCGCGCCGGGAGCAGCTTCCAGCCGGCGTGCAGCAGCACCCCGGCGAGCGCCGCCAGCGGTACCACCTCCAGCACCTGGGGGAACGCCACGGCGAACAGCAGCAGCCAGCCGCCGTGCAGGATCCGGGAGGTCCGGGTACGGGCCCCGGCCTCCACGTTGGCGGCGCTGCGTACGATGACGGCGGTCATCGGCAGCGCCCCGAGCAGTCCGCAGACGGTGTTCCCCACCCCCTGGGCGATGAGTTCCCGGTCGTACTCGGTCCGCGGCCCGTCGTGCATCCGGTCGACGGCGGCGGCGCTGAAGAGGGTCTCGGCGGAGGCGATCAGCGCGAGCGCGATCACGGTTCCGACGGCCCCCGCGGAGGCCAGCACCCCGAAGTCGGCCCAGCCCGGCGGGGCCACCGCCTCCAGTACCCCGGTCACCCGCACCCGCTCCACCGGCAGCCGCAGCAGGGCGGCCGCGAGGGTGGCGGCCGCCACCCCGACGAGGGCGCCCGGCACCAGCCGCAGCCGCGGCGGCACCCTGCGCCAGGCCACCAGGACCGCGATGGTCCCGGCGCCGAGGGCCACGGCGGCCCAGTCGGCCTGCGCCCCGAGCTCGTGCATCCGGCCCAGCTTGGCCAGGGTCTGCCCCGGCGCCTCGACCCCGCCCAGGGCGTAGAGCTGCCCGGCGATCAGCACCAGCCCGATCCCGGCCAGCATCCCGTGCACGACGGCCACGGAGATCGCCCGGAACCACCGCCCGAGCCGCAGCACGCCCATGCCCAGCTGGAGCAGTCCGGCGGCCAGCACCAGCACCCCGAGCGCGGGCAGACCGTAGGCGCTCACCGCCTCGTAGACGAGTACGGTCAGTCCGGCCGCCGGGCCGCTGACCTGGAGCGAGCTGCCCCGGAACCAGCCGGTGACCAGCCCGCCGACCACCCCGGTGACGATCCCCAGCTCGGCCGGCACCCCGGAGGCGACGGACACCCCCACGCACAGCGGTAGCGCGACCAGCGCGACCACGACGGACGCCCCGAAGTCCGCACGAAAACTGCCGGCCCCAGGCATGCGGGAACCCCCTGCCACACGGTGATTGATGTTTTACTCAGCGTGATGGGCGCACCGGCCCGAGACCAGTGAGCATCAGGGGGCCGCGGAGGCGCGTGCGCCGCTCACGCCGGGCACACACCCTGGCGAGCGCCGATACGACGAAGGGCACAGCGCGGGCGGCCGCCGAGGAAAGCCTCGGCGAGCTGCCCCCGCTGTGCCCCGCGGGTCCGCTCAGCGGCGCGTCACAGGCGCCGGTCAGCGGTAGTTCACGAACTGGATCGCGAAGTCCAGGTCCTTGCCCTTGAGGAGGGCCTGGACGGTCTGGAGGTCGTCACGGCTCTTGGAGCTGACGCGCAGCTCCTCGCCCTGGACCTGGGCCTTGACGCCCTTCGGGCCCTCGTCCCGGATGATCTTCGCGACCTTCTTGGCGTTCTCCTGGGAGATGCCCTCCTCGATCGTCGCGAAGATCTTGTACTCCTTGCCGGACAGCTGCGGCTCACCGGCGTCCAGCGCCTTGAGCGAGATCCCGCGCTTGACCAGCTTGGTCTCGAACACGTCGAGGACGGCCTTGACGCGCTCCTCGGAGTTCGCCTCCATCAGGATCTTCTCGCCGGACCAGGCGATCGACGCGCCCGTGCCCTTGAAGTCGTAGCGCTGCGAGAGCTCCTTCGCGGACTGGTTGAGGGCGTTGTCGACCTCCTGCCGCTCGACCTTCGAGACGATGTCGAAACTGGAGTCGGCCATGTGCTGTGGCTCCTTGAAGTCGGCTGTGATGTGCCCCGGAGGGCGCGGCCGGACATCCCCGGCCCGCTCCGCAAAGCCTAGCCACCGCACCCGCGCCCAGCGCTGATCAATCCGGTGGCGAACCACCCCCTGACATCGGGTATCGTTTACGTCGTTGCCACGGAGCGCCGCCGAAAGGCGGAAAGACGGCAGCAATCTTGGCGGTGTGCCCGAGTGGCCAAAGGGAGCAGACTGTAAATCTGCCGGCTCAGCCTACCCAGGTTCGAACCCTGGCGCCGCCACGCGAGTGGAACCCCCGTTCATCTGCGGAAGCGCAGTGGACGGGGGTTTCTTCGCATACCCCGCGACCACGCGGCCCTAGGAAACCGGGCCGGTCACCGTCAGGTGGTAGGTGGTGTCCACCCAGAACCCGTTCGTGGCCGCGGCGTCGATCTCCAGCACGAACTGGCCCGGCGGCAGGGGCGCGAGGGCGCACCACAGACCCCAGGCGATCCTGGGTATGCCCGCACTCTGGAAGGGCTTCGAAGAGAACTCGCTCAGGGGCAGGGGAGTGCTGTTCAGGGCCGCCGAGGCCCGGGTCGTGTCCAGACGCCAGGGCTTCGTCACGAACGGCACCGCCGGACGCTGGGTGTTCAGCACCGGGAAGAACAGCCGGCGCCCCGCCGGGATACTGCACCGCCGCACCACCCGGCCGCCGAAACTGCCCGCCAGGAACCACAGACCGGCCGGCTGGCGCCACCCGGCGTAGGCCCCCGTCGTATCGGCCACCGGGCTCTCGTCGACCGGAGCGGACAGGGCCCACTTCCACCACCTGGCGGCGAGCCGGCCACCCTCCGCCTCGCCCAGCCGCCAGTCGCCGTCGCCCATGCCCCAACCCCGGTACACCTCGTACGGCCGCCCCCTGCGGCCGATTCCGGGTGACCCTATCGGGCCACTGACGCGCACCGATGAGGACCTACGGTCGTTCACGGGGCGTGACATGGACATCGGACGGACGAGGGAAGGCCGGAGGCGGGGTACTGGCCGCCCTTCTCGGCGCCGGCATCCCGGCTCTGCTGGGAGCGGCGATGCACGGCCCCGCCGGCGAGCCCTACCGGGAAACCCGGCTCTCCTTCGCCGCCGAACGCCCCGGCGACCGCGGGCCCGTCACCGAAGGCGAGTTCACACGCTTCCTGGACCGGGAGGTCACCCCCGCCTTCCCCGAAGGACTCACCCTCCACGAAGGACACGGCATGCGGCGCGGCGAGGACGGCGCGACCGTCCGCGAGACCTCGTACGAAGTCGCCCTGCTCTACCCCGAGAGCGAGGCCGACGAGCGCGGCCTGCGCGTCGAACGGATCCGGCAGACATACGGGAAGCAGTTCCAGCGCGCACCCGTCCGCCGCACCGACGACACGGTGAAATCAGGGTTCTGACGGGGCTTCGGGCGGGCGGACTCAGTTGCCCGCCACGTCCTTCACCGCCACCGACACCGGCGTCGAACCCGAGACCAGCTCCAGCGTCAGACCCGCCGTCGCAGGCGTGTCGACCAGCTCCGCCAGCACCGCCGCCACGTCGTCGCGCGGCACCGGACCCCGGCCGGTGCGCGCCTCCAGCCGGACCAGCCCCGTTCCCGCGTCTTCGGTCAGCGCGCCCGGCCGCAGGATCGTCCACTCCAGCCCCAGCCGCGTCCGGACGTGATCGTCGGCCTCGCCCTTCGCCCGCAGGTAGACGTCGAAGACCTCCCCGCCCTCGTGCCGGGCATCCGCGCCCATCGACGAGACCATCAGGAAGCGGCGCACACGCGCCCGTTCGGCGGCATCGGCGAACAGCACCGCCGCGCCCCGGTCCACGGTGTCCTTGCGTCCGACGCCGCTGCCCGGACCGGCCCCGGCGGCGAACACCGCCACGTCCGCACCCTGCAGGATCCCGGCGACGTGCTCGACCGAAGCCGACTCCAGATCGCACAGCACCGGTTCGGCACCGGCCTCCCGCAGGTCGTCGCCCTGCTCCGGGTCACGGATGATGCCCGCGACCTCGTACCCGCGCGCGGCGAGCAGGCGCTCCAGCCGCAGCGCGATCTGACCGTGTCCACCCGCGATGACGATGCGCATGTCCCGACGGTACGACGTGCCGGGCGCCACCGCCCGCGAACATCCCGCCCGGGCTCAGGGGCCGGGCTCCGTACGGCCCTGCCGGGGCAGGTCCAGGGCCACCGCGACCGCCGAGTCGCAGTACTCCCGTACGGCACTCGTCCGGGCTACCACCCGGCCCCGGTGGATCACGATCCTGCTGTACGCGAGGGACAGCACCCCCGCGATCCGGTCCCCGCGCACGGCCAGCAGCTCCGCCGGGAAGCCCGCCTCCACCCGGACCTCCGGCAGGCCCATGGCCTCGCGGGCGGCGGCGCTCACCGCCTCGTAGGCCTCCGCGGCGCGCAGCCCGCCCTGGGAGGCGAGCAGGTACGCGGCTTCGAGCGGGTCGCCCCGGCCGACCGGGTTCCCGGCGTCCCGCAGCGCCCCGCTGCCCGCCGCGACCCGGACCCCGGCCGCGCGCAGGAGGCGTACGGGGGCGGTGCGCAGGCCACGGCGCTCCAGGGCGGCGCAGTCCCCCTGGGGCAGGCAGGTCACCCGCACCCCGGCCGCGGCGAGCTGGTCGGCGGCACGGGTGGCCGCCTCCAGCGGGAGGCGGGACAGGCCGCCGCAGGGGCCGATGGTCACTCCGGGCCGCAGCCCCCCGGCCATCGCCGCGAGCCGGGCCAGACGGGCGGGGTCGTCACCGTCCGTGTGCAGGTCGACGGGGCAGCCGTGCTCGGCGGCCAGTTCGAGGACGGCTTCGAGGAAGCCGGTCGGGTCCGGGTCCAGGTCGGGGCAGCCGCCGATCACCGAGGCGCCCATCTTGACGGCGTCGCGCAGCATGGCGAGCCCGTCGGCGCCGGCCACCCCGGTCAGCAGCCGGGGGACGGCCACGGTGGTCAGGTCGGTGAGCCCGCGCAGGGAGCGGCGGGCCTGGAGCGCGGCCTCCATGGGACCCAGCCCGTGCACGTCCCCGATCCGGACGTGGGAGCGGACCGCGGTGGCGCCGTGGCCGAGCTGGAGCAGGGCCGCCTCGGTGGCACGGCGCTGCACCTCGTCGGGGGTGTACGAGACGGGCCCCTCGCCGTCGGCGGTGAGGGCGGTGTCCCCGTGGGCGTGCGGCTCGGCGGGGGCGGGCAGGAGCAGGTACCCGCGCAGGTCGACCCGGGCCAGGGCGGGCGCCGGGAGGCTCCCCGCGGTGCCGACGGCCTGGATGCGGCCGCCGCTGAGCCGCACGTCGACGGTGCGGCCGTCGGTGAGGCGGGCCCCGGCGAGGAGGAGCCCGGTGGCCTCGGCGGGAGGCCCGGCGAGGGGGTCGCTGGCCGGGGTGCGGGCGGGGCCTTCGGCGGGCTCGCGGGCCGGCCCCCCGGCGGGGTTGCGCGGGGAGGGGGACGGCTGCTGCGGCTGGCTGTCGGACATCGCGCTCCTGCGGGGGCTCGGGCGGTTCCTGTGCCGTGGCCGCAGCCCGCGGCCCAAGATCACGCAGCGTGCTCAGAGCCTAGGGCGCGGGGGTCTCCTGGTCGCGGAAGAGCGGAATAGTCGTACCGGTGTGGTGCCCACGCGCTCTGCCGGGCGTCGGCGCGCTCCGGCGCGCCCGCGTGGGGGCGGCTCGGATGACACCCGCTGTGACCCCGGACACATTTAGGGGGAAAAGTGGGCCTGGAGGGGGTGGCGGGTCCATGGGGAATGCTCGGGCCGCACCGCCCGAGCCCAGTCCCCCCAAAGGATTTGGGCGATCGGCGGGCAACCGTGTAATGTCTTCATCGCTCGCCCCAATAGCTCAGTCGGTAGAGCGTCTCCATGGTAAGGAGAAGGTCTGCGGTTCGATTCCGCATTGGGGCTCTGGTGAGAGAGGTTCCCCACCCTCGGGTGGGGAGCGGATCTCATCAAAGCGGCGTAGCTCAGTCGGTAGAGCAAGCGGCTCATAATCGCTGTGTCACCGGTTCAAGTCCGGTCGCCGCTACACACAGTAGCCGATTGCGGGGTCGGTCTCCCGGTCGGCTACTCTTGTATGCGTTCATCCGTCCCATTTTCCGTCAAGGAGCACTCACGTGGCTGCCACCGACGTCCGCCCGAAGATCACGCTGGCCTGCGTGGAGTGCAAGGAGCGGAACTACATCACCAAGAAGAACCGGCGTAACAACCCGGACCGCATGGAGATGAAGAAGCACTGCCCGCGTTGCAACTCGCACACCGCGCACCGCGAGACCCGCTGATCCTGGCGAAGTCTCGAATATAGGCACCGTCATGAGGTCGTCCCCTTCAATGGGGGGCGGCCTTGTGTCGTTTCTGCTCCAGATCTTGAACGGTGAACGGTGATCGCTGATCAGTGATCGGTGATCAGCGTGGGTGATCGGTCATCCGTAAACTTTTCGTGTCCCTTCAACAAGAGGTAGTGAGCCATGGCCCTCGACCAGACCTTCGTGGGGCGGACCTACCCGCCCACCGATCCGTACGAGGTCGGCCGGGAGAAGATCCGCGAATTCGCGGTAGCGGTGGGTGACGAAAATCCCGTCTACACCGACCCCGAAGCCGCCAAGGCGTTCGGTCACCAGGACGTGATCGCCCCGCCGACCTTTGTGTTCGCCATCACGTTCGCGGCCGCGGGCCAGGTCGTCAGGGATCCGCAGCTGGGGCTGGACTACAGCCGCGTCGTGCACGGGGACCAGAAGTTCGCGTACGTCCGCCCCGTGCGGGCCGGGGACCGGCTCACCGTCACCTCCACGATCGAGGCCGTGAAGTCGCTCGCGGGCAACGACATCATCGACATCCGTGGCGAAGTCCACGACGAGTCCGGCGAGCACGTGGTGACCGCGTGGACCAAGCTCGTGTCCCGTGCTCCCGAGGAGGCCTGAGATGACCGCGCAGATCCAGTACACGGACGTCGAGGTCGGCACCGAGCTGCCGGCGGCCTCCTTCCCCGTGACGCGGGCCACGCTGGTCCGCTACGCCGGTGCGTCGGGTGACTTCAACCCGATCCACTGGAACGAGAAGTTCGCCAAGGAGGTCGGACTGCCGGACGTGATCGCGCACGGCATGTTCACCATGGCCGAGGCGATCCGCGTCGTCACCGACTGGACGGGCGACCCGGGCGCGGTCGTCGAGTACGGCGTCCGCTTCACGAAGCCGGTGGTCGTCCCGAACGACGACCAGGGCGCGCTGATCGAGGTCACCGCGAAGGTCGCCGCCAAGCTGGACGACAACCGCGTACGGGTCGACCTGACGGCGATGAGCGCGGGCCAGAAGGTCCTCGGCATGTCCCGCGCGGTGGTCCAGCTGGGCTGAGGGGGCGCGCGGGGGCGGGTTGGGGTCGGGGGCGGCGGGGTTTCAGCTGGTCCGGATCAGGGAGGGTTTGGGGGTTTCCCGCCTGTCTCATCGTCCTTCCGCGTCGGGCCGGTCCCTCAAGGGCGCTCCCTTCGGTCGCGTCGCTTCGCGATGGCCTTCGGCCACCCTTGACCGACCGACCCGCCACGGAAAAACGAAGACAGACGGGAAACCCCCAAAAGAACGGTCACGGGTCAGAGGTCCGGTCCTGTCCCCGTCAGGGACCCTCGACCCCTCCCCGCCTGGGCGGGCCCAAGATCCGGCCCAATGCCCACGAGATCCAGGGCCGGGGGCGGCCAGACCGCACGAAATGGTGACCAGAGCATCCAGCGGCGCGCCCAGACGCATCAGGTCGCGACGCACTTCGCCCGGCTTGGCGTCCGCCGCCCGTCTCTGGCTGGACATAAGCCGCCCCAGACCGTCGATTGATGCTCTTGTCGGGCGGCCGAAGGTCGACCGTGCCCGGACCTCCGGCCTCGTTGGACCTAGTCGGACGTCGTCGGGCCCGCGCGGTCGTCGTCGGGCCCGCGCGGTCGTCGTCGGGCCCGCACAGACGTTATCGGACCCGCACAGACGTCTTCGGGCCTTGTCGGACTCTGACGACAGATTTGTCGTCCTCACGCTCCGACATGAGCTTCTTTGGGCTCAACCCGCCTCCCAAAAGGGACAAACAACTCGCACTCGCGTGATCGTGAGGTATCCACGGGCCGTGGGCGGCTTATGTCCAGCCCAGGATGGGCTGCAGACGCCGAGATATGAGGAGTGCGTGGCGGGCTGGTGCGCCTGTGGCTCCGCCGGGTGTTCTGGTCGCTGTCCGGTGTGGTTAGGCCCCGCCCGGCCCGGAGAGACCGCGATATGGGCCCGGGTCTTTGGTCCGCCCAGGCGGGGAGGGGTCGAGGGTCCCTGACGGGGTCGCTCCTCCCACTCCTGCCCGGTAACCGTTCTTTTGGGGGTTTCCCGTCGGTCTTCGTTTTTCCGTGGCGGGCCGGTCGGTCAAGGGTGGGCGAAGGGCAAATCGGAGCGGCG
>NZ_JBHWBP010000129.1:0-19856 GCF_042735575.1 Streptomyces sp. NPDC059564
TGCCTGGGCAGGGGGCGGGGCGGGAACGTCCCGAAGGAAGCGTCAGGCGTTCGGCGCGGGGTCGACGGGCGCCGGAGCCCCGCCGTCCTCGGCCTCTGCTTCGGCCACGGCCGGAGCCGGGACCTCCGCCACGGCGGAAGCGGCCGCGGCTGCTGCCGCGATCCGCTCGTCCGCGGCGGCGCGGATCCCGCGCCACGCGGATTCCGCCGCCTGCTGTTCCGCTTCCTTCTTGCTGCGGCCGGTGCCGGTGCCGTACGAGACACCACCGACGCGAGCGGCAGCTGTGAAGGTCTTCTCGTGGTCCGGACCGGTCTCGGTGACCAGATATTCCGGCACACCGAGGCCTTCGGCCGCCGTGAGCTCCTGGAGACTGGTCTTCCAGTCCAGGCCGGCCCCGAGGTTGGAGGACTTCTCGATGAGCGGGTCGAAGAGCCGGTGAACCAGCTCCGAGGCCGCGTCGAGGCCCTGATCGAGGTAGACCGCGCCGATCACCGCTTCAAGGGTGTCGGCGAGGATGGAGGCCTTGTCCCGGCCGCCCGTGCCCTCTTCGCCCCGGCCGAGCCGGATGAAGGAGCCGAGTTCGAGGCCGCGCCCGACCTCCGCCAGTGCGCGAGAGTTGACCACCGCGGCCCGCAGTTTGGCCAGCTGGCCTTCCGGCAGATCGGGGTGGGTGGTGTACAGCGTGTCCGTGACCACCAGGCCCAGCACGGAGTCCCCGAGGAACTCCAGGCGTTCGTTGGTGGGCAGACCGCCGTTCTCGTACGCGTACGAACGGTGGGTCAGCGCACGCACCAGAAGGGCGGTCTCGAGTTGATACCCGAGCCGCCCTTCCAGAAGCGTGTGGGACGAGGCCGCGTTGTTACTGTCTGCCTGCTTCTCAGCGTTGGACAGCTCAGACATTGCGCCTCTCACCAGCCGCTCAGACCTCGAGGACCTGGCGCTTGTTGTAGGTGCCGCAGCTCGGGCACGCAATGTGCTGGAGCTTCGGCTCCTGGCAACGCTCGCACGAAACCAGGGTGGGGACCGCAGCCTTCCACTGCGACCGGCGGTGGCGCGTGTTGCTGCGCGACATCTTCCGCTTCGGAACAGCCACGGCTACTTCTCCTGCTTCTCGGCGGCGCCCTGAACTCCGTCAGAGGCAGTGCCGCTCATGTTGTCCTTCTCGTCGTCCTGATCGGTCACGACGAGTCCCTGCAATGCCGCCCAACGGATGTCGACGGCGTCATGGTGGTGGTCCGGGTCGTCGTTCAGGCTGAGCCCGCAATCGGGGCACAGTCCGAGACAGTCCTCCCGGCACACCGGCTGCATGGGCAGTGCGAGCACCACCACATCGCGCAGCACGGGTTCGAGGTCGAACAAGCCGTCCTCGAGGAAGAGCGTGTCCTCGTCGTCCTCGGCGTCGTCGGCCGGCTCCGCCTTGGAGCGGGTCCGGTCGTCGGCGTCAGGGTACGAGAACATCTCCTGGAAGTCCGCCTTGAGCTCGCGCTCGACGGTCTCCAGACACCTTACGCACTCCCCCACGGCCGATGCACGGGCGGTGCCTGTGACAAGCACCCCTTCCATGACCGACTCCAGGCGGAGGCTGAGCTTCAGCGGGGCGCCTTCCGGCACTCCGATGACTCCGACGAGACCGAAGTCCGCCGGGGTCGCGATCTCGCGGGACAGCCGCTGCATGGCACCAGGACGCCGACCCAGCTCGTGCGTGTCGAACACGAGGGGGTTGCGGTGGTCGAGGCGGGTATTCAGGGCCGTTCCTGCTTTCACAGATCGCTGAAGATCAAAGTCCTGCCGCGCAAGCGGGGACGCTTACGGGCAGCATGGATCGCGGTGCATACGCGCGACCGAAGAGCCAGGATACCCGGCGCTTCGCTCTGAGCCCAATCCGGGGCTAGCGGCCCTGTTCGTACTGGCGCAGCTGGTCCAGGTTGATCATGCCCGTGTCGAAGAAGCTCGTCTCGTCCAGCGCGGGCTGCTGCTGTTGCGGCTGCTGGTAGGCGCCGTACGGGTCGGGGTGTTGCTGCTGCTGGTAGGCCGCGTAGGGGTCGGGCTGCTGCTGGACGCCGTAGGGCTGGCTCGCGTACGGATCCTGGTACCCGTACGCGTCCTGCTGGTGGGCGGGCTGCTGCGGGTAGGGGTACGCGTCGTACTGCGGTGCGGGCTGCGCCTGCGCGGGGATCTGCGCGCGCACCGGGTCGGAGACCGGCTCGGCCAGGCCGGCCAGGAAATCCGCGTCGCTCGACGGGCGGACCCCGGCGGCGCCGGCCGCGTCCTGGGCGGCCATGTGCGCGCCGAGGTCGTCCACCGGCGCCCGGCCCAGCAGCTTCTGGCGGCCCCGGCCGACGGCCTCCAGGGTCTTGGAGAGCACCGCCTCGAAGGTCGCCAGCTTCGTGTCCACGTACGCGTCCGCCTGCTCGCGCTGCACCTGCGGATCGTGGCTGCGCTCGGGGGCGTCCGTGTCGGCGAAGCCCTGCTCGTCCAGGCCCGGGCCGCGGCCCAGGAGCTTCTCGCGGCCGCGGTCCACCGAGCCGATGGTCTTGCTGAGGACGACCTCGAAGTTGGCGAGCTTGCTGTCGACGTAGTCGTCCGCCTCGGCCCGGATCTCCTCGGCCTCCCGGCGGGCGTCCGCCAGGATCCGGTCCGCCTCCGCCTGGGAGCGGCGGGCGATCTCGGTGTCGGAGATCAGCGAGCCGCGCTGGGCGTGCGCGGTCTCGATGATGCGCTCCGCCTCGCGGCGGGCGTCGTCGACCATCTGCTCCCGGCCGCCGATGAGCTCCTGGGCCTGCGCGAGCGAGCCGGGGAGCGCCTGGCGCACCTCTTCGAGCTGGGCGAGCAGCTCGGCGCGGTTGATCACGCAGGAGGCCGACATGGGCATGGACCGGGCGCCGCCGACGGCCGCGACGATCTCGTCGAGCTTCTTCTGCACGTCCATGGGGGCTCGCACTCTCTCGGCCTCAGGCGATTCCTGAGACGGACGGGACGACTTTAAGGCCGCCGGGCGGGCCCCCGACACCGCCTGACGACCCGTCAGGCGGTCAGCGGTCGCGCAGCCGCTCCAGGAGCGCCGCGTGGACGTGCGCCGGCAGCAGGTGGGTGACGTCGCCGCCCCAGGCCGCGACCTCCTTGACCAGCGATGAGGACAGGAAGCTGTAGGTGGGGATGGTCGGGACGAACAGCGTCTCGACGCCCGACAGGCCCATGTTCATCTGGGCCATCTGGAGCTCGTAGTCGAAGTCGCTGACCGCGCGCAGGCCCTTGACGATGGCCGGGATGTCCCGCTGCTTGCAGAAGTCGACGAGCAGGCCGTGGAAGGACTCGACCTGGATGTTGCCGTAGTCGGCCGTCGCCTCGCGGATCAGCTCGATCCGCTCCTCGACGGTGAACAGGCTCTTCTTCGACTGGTTGATCATCACGGCGACGTGCACGACGTCGTACAGCCTGGAGGCGCGTCCGATGATGTCGAGGTGTCCGTTGTGGATGGGATCGAAGGACCCCGGACAGACGGCGCGGCGCAACTGAACTCCCTCGTTCATGAGTCTTCGCTGGTGAAGGCGGCGCGCCCGTACCACAGGGTGCCCTCGCCGTACTTGCGCGACCGGAGCGGTTCGAAGCCCTCGGGCCACGGGAAGGCGCCGCTCCTGGTGCTGCGCTCCACGGTGACGAGCGCATCGTCCGTGAGCCAGCCATTGGACCGGAGTGTGAGGAGGATCTCCCGGAGATCTCCGCTGTCCACGGCGTACGGCGGGTCCAGGAAGACCACGTCGTACGGGTCCCCTGCCGCCCGGGCCGCCACGATCTGCTCGGCCTTGCCCGCCCGGAACTCCGCGCCGGGCAGGCCCAGCGTCCTGATGTTGTCCCGGATCGCCTTGGCGGCCTTGGCGTCCGCCTCCACCAGCAGGGTGTGGGCCGCGCCGCGGGAGAGGGCCTCCAGGCCCACGGCGCCGGAGCCGCCGTACAGGTCGAGCACCCGGGCCCCCTCCACGCCGTGCAGCGACTCCCAGGTGGAGAAGAGGCCTTCGCGCATCCGGTCCGAGGTCGGCCGGGTGCCGGTGCCGGGGGGCACGGCCAGCCGTCGCCCGCCGGCGCTGCCGGCGATCACGCGGGTCATCTGGGGGTCCTTCGGTGTTCGGGGGTTCGTACAACGGGCACCCCCATTGTCAGCCCTTCTCCAGGTAGCGCTCCCGCTCGGTGTCCAGCAGGGCGTCGAGGGCGGTCCGCAGCCCGGGGAGGTGCTCCAGTTCGGGGTCGGCGGCGACCGCACGGGTGGCTTCCTCGCGGGCCTGGGCGATGACCTCCTCGTCCTCGATGACGGCGAGCATGCGCAGCGAGGACCGCACGCCCGACTGGGCCTGGCCGAGGACGTCGCCCTCGCGGCGCTGCTCCAGGTCGATCCGGGAGAGTTCGAAGCCGTCGAGGGTGGCGGCGACGGCGGAGAGCCGGGCCCGGGCGGGGCTGGCCTCGTGCATCTCGCTGACCAGCAGGCACAGGCCCGGCGCGGAGCCGCGGCCGACGCGGCCGCGCAGCTGGTGCAGTTGGGAGACGCCGAAGCGGTCCGCGTCCATGATGACCATGACCGTGGAGTTGGGGACGTTCACGCCGACCTCGATGACGGTGGTGGCGACGAGCACCTTGACCTCGCCGGCCGCGAAGCGGCGCATGACGTCGTCCTTGTCGGCGGGGTCCATCCGCCCGTGCAGGACTTCGACGCGGAGCCCGGCGAGGGGGCCCTTCGCGAGCTGCTCGGCGATCTCCAGGACGGCGAGCGGGGGCCGCTTGTCGCCGTCCTCCTCGGCGGCCTTCTTCTTCTTGGGCTCGTCCTCCCCGTCCCCGATGCGCGGGCAGACGACGTACGCCTGGTGGCCGTTCTCCACTTCCTCGCGGACGCGTTCCCAGGCGCGGGTGAGGAAGTGCGGCTTGTCCTTGGCGGGCACGACGTGGGTGGCGATCGGGGAGCGGCCGGCGGGGAGCTGGTCGAGGACGGAGGTCTCCAGGTCGCCGAAGACGGTCATCGCGACGGTGCGCGGGATCGGGGTGGCCGTCATGACGAGCAGGTGGGGCGGCTGCTTGCCCTTCGACCGGAGCGCGTCGCGCTGTTCGACGCCGAAGCGGTGCTGTTCGTCGACGACGACGAGGCCGAGGTCGTGGAACTGGACCTTGTCCTCGATCAGCGCGTGCGTCCCGATGACGATGCCGGCCTCGCCGGTGACCAGGTCGAGCAGCGCCTGGCGCCGCGCGGGCATCCCCATCGACCCGGTCAGCAGCACCACCTTGGTGCCCTGGTCGGACCCGCCGAGCATGCCGCCCTCGGCGAGCTCGCCCATCATCTCGGTGATCGACCGGTGGTGCTGCTGCGCGAGCACCTCGGTCGGCGCGAGCATCGCGGCCTGCCCCCCGGAGTCGACGACGGCGAGCATGGCCCGCAGCGCCACCATCGTCTTACCGCTTCCGACCTCGCCCTGGAGGAGGCGGTGCATGGGGTGGCTCGTGGCCAGGTCGTCGAAGATCTCCTTCGAGACGGTCTGCTGGCCTTCGGTGAGGGTGAAGGGCAGTGTGGCGTCGAAGGAGTCGAGGAGTCCGCCGGGGGTGGGGCGGCGGGGGACGGCCGGGAGCTGGGAGTCGGCGTGCCGGCGGCGGGCGAGGGCGACCTGCAGGACGAAGGCCTCGTCCCACTTCAGGCGCTGGCGGGCGTCCTCGATGTCGGCCTTGGTGGCGGGGCGGTGGATCTTGAGGAGGGCCTCGGTGAGCGGGACCAGGCCGCGGCCCTCGCGCAGGGCGGGCGGGAGCGGGTCGACGGCCTCCTGGGCGCTGGGCAGCACCGCGTCCACGCATTTGGCGATCTTCCAGGACTCCAGCTTCGCGCAGGCCGGGTAGATCGGGATGAGCTGGTTGGCGAAGGCGGTCGCCGCGTCCTGGTCGGAGGCGTCGGCGCCGAGGGGTTCGTAGGCGGGGTGGGAGAGCTGGAGCTTGCGGTTGAACATGCCGACCTTGCCCGCGAACATGGCGCGGGTGCCGGGCAGCAGGTCCTTGTGCGGCTTGTGGACCCCGGCGCCGAAGAAGACCAGCTGGAGCCGGCCGCTGCCGTCGGTGATGGTGACTTCCAGGCGTTTGCCGCGGCCGCCGTTGAAGCTCAGGATCCGGGCGTCGGCGACCTGGGCGACGACCGTCACGTGCTCGTCGAGCTGGTCGGCGAGGCCGGCCAGCGGCGTCAGTTCGCCGCGCTCCGCGTACCGCCGGGGGTAGTGGTGGAGCAGGTCCAGGGCCGTGTGCAGGCCGAGCTGCTCGGCCAGCACCTTGGCGGTGGCGGGGCCGAGGGTCTTCTTGAGGTCTTCGTCGAGCGCGGGCACGTGTTCCATTGCACACCATCGCGCTGACAAGCCCGCTATTCCACCCCGATGAGCAGCGGTGCGGACCAGCGCCCGCCCCGGTAGGTGACGGTGTCGACGGCCAGGTGCGCGTGCTGGACGTACGCCTCCAGACGGGCGGCGAGGGCGTCGGGGACCTCGGGGCCCAGGACGAGGGTGACCAGTTCGCCGCCGGAGCCCAGCATCCGGGCCAGGACCGCCTCGGCGGTCTCGGGCAGGCCGGAGCCGATGACGGCGACGTCGCCGTCGATGAGCCCGAGCACGTCCCCGGCCTGGCAGATGCCGGCGGAGGTGAAGGACTGCCGTTCGGCGACGGCGATCTCCCCGTAGCGGGTGGCGCCGGCGGCCGCGGTCATGGCGACGACGTCCTCGTCGAAGCTGCCCTCCGGGTCGTGCACGGCGAGGGCGGCCAGGCCCTGGACGGCGGAGCGGGTGGGGATGACGGCCACCCGTACGCCGTCGGCGCGGGCCTGTTCGGCGGCGGCCGAGGCGACGGTCCGCAGTTCGCCGGCTCCGGGCAGCAGGACCACCTCGCGGGCGTGCGCCCGGCGGATCGCGTCGAGCAGTTCGGGGACGGCCGGCGGCTCTCCGGGGCGGGCCAGCACGGTGGTCGCGCCCGCCTCCCCGCACAGCCCGGCCAGCCCCTCGCCCTGGACCACGGCGACCACGGCCCGCTGGACGCGCGGGGCCCGCGCGCGGCGGCGCTCGTCACCGAAGTGGGTGATGCGGATCCGGTACGGCCGCCCCGCGACGACCCCGGCCTCCACGGCCGCGCCGGGGTCGTCGACGTGCACGTGGACGTTCCACAGCCCGTCGCCGCCGACCACGACCAGGGAGTCGCCGAGCCCGTCGAGGCGCGCGCGCAGCTCCCCGACGGCCTCCTCGCCGGCCTCCAGCAGGTAGATCACCTCGTACGCGGGTCCGCCCTGCTCCTCCGCGCACGGCTGCTCCGGCCGCGGTACGGGCACGGCCCGGCCGCGTACCGGCTCGGCGGCGGGTTCCTGCCCGGACAGGGCCTGCCACAGGGCCCCGAGTACGGCGACCAGCCCGCAGCCCCCGGCGTCGACCACTCCGGCCCGCCCCAGCGCGGCCAGCTGCCCCGGGGTCTCGGCGAGGGCCGCCCGGGCCCCGTCGTAGGCGGCCCGGGCCACGTCGGCGGCGGTGGCGACGGCGGCCTCGGCGGCTGCCCCGGCGGCCGTCCCGGCCCGGGCGGCGGCTCCGGCGACGGTGAGCATGGTGCCCTCGACCGGGTGCGCGACGGCCTGGTAGGCCTCCTCGGCGGCCCGGGTCAGGGCCTGCGCCAGCAGCGGGCCGGGGGCCCGGCCGGCGGGCTCGGCGCCCAGGACGTCGGCGACTCCGCGCAGGAGCTGGGCGAGGATCGTCCCGGAGTTCCCCCGGGCGCCTATGAGGGCCCCGTGCGCGTAGGCCCGTACGGCTTCGGACAGGGTGGGGGCCGGGGCCGCGGATGTGCCTTCGGTCACGCCGGCGGGGCCGTCGGCGGGGCCGTCACCGAAGGCCGCGGCCAGCGCGCGGTCGGCGGACTCGGCGGTCAGGTAGAGGTTGGTGCCGGTGTCGGCGTCCGCGACCGGGTAGACGTTGATCGCGTCGATGTCCTCGCGGGCCCGGCCCAGTGCGGCCAGGGCCAGCGAGCTCCAGGTGCGCACCGCTTCGGCGTCGAGGGTGTGCGGGCCAGGCTCGTGCGCCACCGGGCGTTCCTCCTTGTGCGGGCCAGGGTTCACCGCAGGGTAACGAAGGACGGGCCTCGGCCCGGGACCCCGGGGCGGAGCCGGGTCCGGTCATGGTAGTTTTCTTGGACCGAAGCAGTCGTTGTATGCTGCTCAGGTTGCCCGTCGAGAGTCGGGCCATTCGTCCGGCAAGCCACTTCAGATCTCTGATTCCGGTGCGCCGGATTTCACTGTAATTGCATCTGAAGTCTTTGGAGTGACCTGTGGCTGCCAACTGCGACGTTTGCGCCAAGGGGCCGAGCTTCGGCAACAGCATTTCCCACTCGCACCGCCGCACCTCGCGTCGCTGGAACCCGAACATCCAGCGTGTCCGTGCCGTGGTCAATGGGACGCCGAAGCGCCTCAACGCCTGCACCTCGTGCATCAAGGCCGGCAAGGTCTCGCGCTGACGCCTCCCGTCGTCGTAGCGCAGCCCTTTCCGGTTGCCAAGAAGGCCGGTTCACCTCTGGTGAACCGGCCTTTTGCCTTTCCCGGACGCCCGACGTCCTGACACCCGGCACCGGGATGCCCGGACGGAGCTCAGCGCTGCCGCCAGGCGTGGTCCACCGGGCCGATGCCCGCGCCGAGGCGGTAGCCGGCCGCGATGGCTCCGGTGACGTACTCCTTGGCGTCGGTGACCGCCTCCGGCACGGACAGGCCCTTGGCCAGGCCCGCCGCGATGGCGCTGGCGAGGGTGCAGCCCGTGCCGTGCGTGTGCCGGTTGTCGTGGCGGGGCGCCCGCAGCCACAGTTCCTCGGAGCCGTCGGTCAGCAGGTCCACGGCCTCGTTCCCGTGCGCCGCGAGGTGGCCGCCCTTGATCAGCGCCCAGCGGGGCCCGTAGCCGAGGACCGCGTCGGCGGCCCGCCGCATGTCGTCCTCGGTCTCCACCAACAGGCCGGTGAGCTGCGCCACCTCGTCCAGGTTCGGCGTCGCCACCGTGGCCCGCGGCAGCAGCTCCCGGCGTACGGCCTCCAGCGCCGAGGCGGCGAGCAGCGCGTCCCCGTGCTTGGAGACCCCTACGGGATCCACCACCGCCGGGGCCGTCGTGCCGGCCAGCAGCCCGGCGACGGTTTCCACCAGCGTGGCGGAGGACAGCATCCCGGTCTTGACGGCCTGCACCCCGATGTCGTCCACCACGGCCCGGTACTGGGCGGTGACGGCCTCGGCCGGCAGCTCCCAGACCCCGCGCACGCCGAGGGAGTTCTGCGCGGTGACGGCGGTGAGCACGCTCATGCCGTGCACCCCGAGCGCCTGCATGGTCTTGAGGTCGGCCTGGATGCCCGCGCCGCCGCCGGAGTCGGATCCGGCGACGGTCAGGCACAGGGCGGGGGCGGCCGCACCGCTCATCGCGGGCTCTCCTCGGCGGCCGGGTCGGCGCCGAAGTGGTCCCAGCCGCCGGTGCTGGTCCAGGGGGCGCCGTCCACGGTCACCTGGGGCAGTGCGGAGCGGTTGAGGACCTCCCCGATGACCTTCCAGCGGGCCGGGAGCTTCACGTCGGGCGGGAAGGTGGCCACGATGGCGTGGTCCTCTCCGCCGGTGAGCACCCACTGGAGCGGGTCCACGCCGACGGCCTGGCCGATGTCGTGCATCTGCGTCGGGATGTCCACGGCCCCCGAGCGCACGTCGATCCGTACCTTGCTGGCCTCGGCGATGTGCCCGAGGTCGGCGATCAGGCCGTCGCTGACGTCGGTCATGGCGGTGGCGCCGAGTCCGGCGGCCGCCGGGCCCGCGTGGTACGGCGGTTCGGGGCGCCGGTGCGCCTCGACGAAGGCCCGCGGGGAGCGGAAGCCGCGCGAGAGCACCGCGAAGCCGGCCGCGGACCAGCCGAGCCAGCCGGTGACCGCGACGACGTCCCCGGGCCGGGCGCCGGAGCGCAGCACGGGCTCGTGGTTGCGCAGGTCGCCGAGGGCGGTGATGGCGACGGTGATGGTGTCGCCGCGTACGACGTCGCCGCCGACCACGGCCGCGCCCGCGACCTGGCATTCGTCGCGGATGCCGTCCATCAGCTCGGTGGGCCAGGTGACGGGCAGTTCCGCCGGGACGACCAGGCCGAGCAGCAGCGCGGTCGGCACCGCGCCCATGGCGGCGATGTCGGCCAGGTTCTGCGCGGCGGCCTTGCGGCCGACGTCGTAGGCCGTGGACCAGTCGCGCCGGAAGTGCCGGCCTTCCAGCAGGATGTCCGTGCTCGCCACGACCCGCCGGTCGGGGGCCGACACCACCGCGGCGTCGTCGCCCGGTCCGAGCCGGACCGCCGGGGTGGTGGTGAGCCGTGAGGTGAGCTCCCGAATGAGCCCGAACTCCCCCAGCTCGCCCACAGTGCCCTTCATCGCTGTGCCCCTTCTTGGCAAGTCCGCTTGCGGTCGCGAGCCGTCACAGCTCTGGGTACCGTCAACAGATACGTCAACTTCTGCTCTCCGTGCGCCCCGCCCTGCGCGCCGCCGGGCCCGAGGGTCTCCCCGCGGCGCACGGCGACGCGGTACCGTGGCGTCCCTTCGTCCCCGGGCCCGCACGATCTTCCCGGGCCCATCCGAAGGTTAGGGGAAATGATCCTCGTGGCCGCCCTGGAGGTTCCGTGGTACAGGCGTACATCCTCATCCAGACCGAGGTGGGCAAGGCGTCCTTGGTCGCCGAGTCCATCGGGAAGATCGCGGGGGTGATCCAGGCCGAGGACGTGACGGGTCCGTACGACGTGATCGTGCGCGCCCAGGCCGATACGGTCGACGATCTCGGCCGCATGGTGGTCGCCAAGGTCCAGCAGGTGGAGGGGATCACCCGCACCTTGACCTGCCCCGTGGTCCATCTGTAGCCCCCGTCTACTCTTGGCCGGTGATGTCATTCCACCGCCGGCCGTTCCGTCTAGCCGCCCTGCTGGCCTTCCTGGCCCTCGCGGGCTGCGCCCCGGGGGATTCCGAGGCCCGGGTGGATCCCCCGGCCGCGCCGCCTGCCGACGTCGCGGGGTTCTGTGCGGCGTTGCACGGAGAACTCCCGGAGACGGTGGCCGGACTGGCGCGGACCGCCACCGAGCCGGTGTCGGATCTGACCGCCGCGTGGGGCGGCTCGGCGATCGTACTGCGGTGCGGTATCCCCAGGCCCCCCAAGATGGCTGATCCCAAACAGGAGGGCGTCGAGGTCAACGGCGTCGGCTGGCTGCTGGAGAAGACGTCGGACGGCGGCTTCCGGTTCACCACCGGGGCGCGGCTGGCGTACACGGAGGTCCGGGTCGACAAGGAGCATGCCACGGACGCGGGGATGCTGGTCGGTCTGTCCGCCGCCGTGGCCAAGTCGGTGCCGGAGGGCATCTCCTCGTACTGAGTCCGTCCCGGCCCCCGGGGCCGCCCCCCGCTCACACCGCCGCCCGTCGGCCGCCCCGGTCGGGGCGGGCCCGCCGGGGGGGGGCGGTACGGGGCCGGGGAGCTCTAGCGCAGCCCGGTGGAGCGGCGCAGGGCCGCCTGGATCAGGAGGTCCACCAGCTCCCGGTACTCGATGCCCGACTCCTGCCACATCCGCGGGTACATGGAGATCGGCGTGAAGCCCGGCATGGTGTTGATCTCGTTGATCACGAACTCGCCGTCCTCGGTGAGGAAGAAGTCGGCGCGCACCAGGCCCTCGCAGGACGCGGCCTCGAAGGCCTCGACCGCGAGCCGCTGCACCTCGGCGGTCTGCTCCGGGGTCAGCGGGGCGGGCACGAGTCCGGACGCCGAGTCGATGTACTTCGCCTCGAAGTCGTAGAAGTCGTGGCTGGAGACCGGCGGGATCTCGGCCGGGACGCTCGCGCGGGGCCCGTCCTCGAACTCCAGCACGCCGCACTCGATCTCGCGGCCGCGCAGCAGCGCCTCCACGATGATCTTCGGGTCGTGGCGGCGGGCCTCGCGGACGGCCTCTTCCAGCCCGGAGGCGTCGTCGACCTTGGTGATGCCGATGGAGGAGCCGGCCCGGGCGGGCTTGATGAACAGCGGCCAGCCGTGCTCACCGGCGAAGTCCAGGATCTTCGCCGTGGCGGCGGCCTGGTCCGCTTCCCACTCGCGGGGACGGATGGTCACGTACGGGCCGACGCGCAGCCCGAAGGACGTGAACACCCGCTTCATGTAGTCCTTGTCCTGGCCGACGGCCGAGGCGAGGACGCCCGAGCCGACGTACGGGACGCCGGACAGCTCCAGGAGGCCCTGGAGGGTGCCGTCCTCGCCGTAGGGGCCGTGCAGCACGGGGAAGACGACGTCGACCTCGCCCAGCGCCTTGGGAACGGCACCCGGCTCGGTGTAGACGACCTCGCGGCTGGCGGGGTCCACGGAGAGCACCACGGTGCCGTCCGGGGACTCCGCGAGCGTCTCCACGTTCGGGAGCGCGCGGTCCGCGATGGCCATGCGCTCGGGATCGTCGGCGGTCAGCGCCCACCGGCCGTCCGTGGTGATGCCGATGGGCAGCACCTCGTACTTGGCACGGTCGATGGAGCGCAGCACGGCGCCCGCCGTGACGACCGAGATGGCGTGTTCCGAGCTGCGGCCGCCGAACACGACGGCCACGCGGGGCTTGCGGCCCTGCTGCTCAGGGGTCTGGGGGAGGTTCTCGCTGCTCATATCGCCACGAGGGTACCCGCTCAGACGTCCGGAAAGGACTCAGCTGCGTTCCGGTTTGGCGCTGCGCCCCATCAGTTCCTTCAGCGCGACCAGCGGCGGCTTGCCGTGGTGCACGATGTCGACCACCGTGTCGGTGATCGGCATGTCCACCCCGTAGCGGCCGGCCAGATCCGCGACCGACTGGCAGGACTTGACGCCCTCGGCGGTCTGCTTGGTGACCGCGATGGTCTCCTCCAGGGTCATCCCGCGGCCCAGGTTGGTGCCGAAGGTGTGGTTCCGGGAGAGCGGCGAGGAGCAGGTGGCGACGAGGTCGCCGAGGCCCGCGAGGCCGGAGAAGGTGAGCGGGTCGGCGCCCATGGCCAGGCCCAGCCGGGTGGCTTCGGCCAGGCCGCGGGTGATGAGGGAGCCCTTGGTGTTGTCGCCCAGGCCCATGCCGTCCGCGATGCCGACGGCGAGGCCGATGACGTTCTTGACGGCGCCGCCGAGCTCGCAGCCGATGACGTCGGTGCTCGTGTACGGGCGGAAGTACGGGGTGTGGCAGGCGGCCTGGAGGCGCTGGGCCACGGCCTCGTCCACGCAGGCGACGACCGAGGCGGCGGGCTGCCGGGCGACGATCTCGCGGGCCAGGTTGGGGCCGGTGACGACGGCGACGCGCTCGGCGGGGACCTTGGCCACCTCTTCGATGACCTCGCTCATCCGCTTGGCGGTGCCGAGTTCGATGCCCTTCATCAGGGAGACGAGCACGGCGTCGGCGGGCAGCAGCGGGGCCCAGGCCGCGAGGTTGGCGCGCAGGGTCTGCGAGGGGATGGCCAGGACCGCGAAGTCGGCGTCCCGGGCGGCCTCGGCCGCGTCGGTGGTGGCCCGGAGGTTCGGGGGCAGTTCGACGCCGGGGAAGTAGTCCGGGTTCGTCCGGCCGGTGTTGATGGCGTCGGCGAGCTCCTGGCGGCGGCCCCACAGGGTCACCTCGCAGCCGGCGTCCGCGAGCACCATGCCGAAGGCCGTACCCCAGGAGCCCGTTCCGAAGACGGCCGCCTTCACGGGACGTGTCACTTGTCGCCCTCCCCCGCGGCGTTGCGCCGCTGCTGCGCCCTGGCCTGACGGTGGTCGTACGGCCGCGCGGGCGCGTTCTGCCCGCGCAGCTCCTCCAGGAGCTTGGTGATGTCGGCCATGATGGCCTCCGTGGCCCCCTTGAGGACCTCGGGAGTGGGTTCCCGGTCGTAGTACGCGGAGAGGTCCACGGGCGGTCCTGCGAGCACCTGGAGCGTCTTGCGCGGGAACAGCCGGACCTTGTTCTCCTTGGCGTAGGGCGGCATCGCCAGGTTCGCGCCCCACTGGGCCACCGGAATGACGGGGGCCCTGGTGATCAGCGCCACCCGCGCGGCGCCGCTCTTCCCGGCCATCGGCCACATCTCCGGATCGCGGGTGAGGGTGCCTTCCGGGTAAAAGGCCACGCATTCACCGCGCTCGATGGCGTCGACGGCCGCCCGGAATGCGTCCAGGGCGTTGGTGGTCTCCCGGTAGACGGGGATCTGGCCGGAGCCGCGGAGGATCGTGCCGACGAAAGGCACCTTGAAGAGCCCGGCCTTGGCGAGCAATCGGGGCACCCGGCCGGTGTTGTACTGGAAGTGCGCGTAGGAGAGCGGGTCCAGATACGAGTTGTGATTGACGGCGGTGATAAATCCGCCGTCAGCCGGAATGTGCTCCATTCCCCGCCAGTCCCGCTTGAAGAGCACTACCAGCGGCGGTTTTGCGATGACCGCCGCCAGGCGGTACCAGAAGCCGATTCTGCGGCGGGACACTCGGACACCTTCCTCTAGGACCGGTGCGTGGCTTGGGCACCTTGTGGGCCGGACAAGTGTCGCCCCGGGTCCGGTCTCTGTCGAGGACACCGTACGCCCCGCTCGCACCGCCGGGCCTCCCTCCGGCCGCTCGGGGGCGACAATGGGCCGACCGGGAGCCGGTGCGCGGGGCGCCGATGGCCGGGGCGGGTGCGGGAGCGCACCGGAGGGAAGGGGACCGTCACGAACGCCGTCTGGAGTCTCGTGGTGCCGCTGAAGCCCTTGGCTCTGGCCAAGAGCCGTCTGGCGGCGGCCGTCGGAGGGTCCCGTGCCGGGCTGGCGCTCGCCTTCGCCCAGGACACCGTCGCCGGGGCGCTGGCCTGCGCTTCGGTCGCGGATGTGGTGGTCGTCACGGACGACGCGGTGGCCGGTTCGGAACTCTCCAGGCTGGGGGCGCGGATCCTCGCCGACGCCCCGGGAGCCGGTCTCAACGCCGCGCTGGACCACGGCGCGCGGGCGATACGCGCGGGCCGCCCCCGTGCCGCGGTGGCGGCGATCAACGCGGACCTGCCCGCCCTGCGCCCGACGGAATTGCTACGCGTGCTCGACCGGGCCGGGGCATTTCCCCGGGCATTTCTGGCGGATGCGGCGGGAATCGGCACAACGCTGCTTTCGGCTGGTCCGGACGTGGAATTGGCACCCTCGTTCGGCGGCCCCTCCCGGGCCCGGCATTCGGCCTCGGGGGCGGTGGAAATCGCGCTGGCGGACGTCGACAGCGTACGGAGGGACGTGGATACGGCGGCGGACCTGCGCACGGCCCTCTCCCTCGGAGTGGGGCGGCACACGGCCCGATACAGTGCCCGTATGCAGGCGACCGCGTACACGTACGACTCCCAGACCCGCAGCGGCAGCGTGCTGCTGGACGACGGCACCCCGGTGCCCTTCGAGGCCGCGGCGTTCGACGCGGGCGGTCTGCGGCTGCTGCGTCCGGGCCAGCGGGTCCGCGTCGAGACGGACGGCGAGGGCCCGGCCCTGCGCATCACCCTGGTCACCCTGCAGACCTTCTGACCTGCGCGAACCCGGGGGACGTCACCGGGGAGGAACGCACCGCGGGCCGGCTTCCCCTGGTGGGGAAGCCGGCCCGGCGTGTGTGACTCGTGCCCCTTACTTCTTGCGGGCGGTGGTCTTCTTCGCGGTGGTCTTGCGCGCCGTCGCCTTCTTCGTGGCGGGCGCCTTGGTCGCCGGGGTGGCCTTCTTGGCCGCCGGGGCGGTCTTCTTGGCGGTGGCCGTGGCCTTCTTCGCCACGGTCGCCTTGACGGCGGTGGTCTTCTTGACCGCGGCCTTCTTCGCCACCGCGGTCGTCTTCTTCGCGGTCGCGGTGGTCTTCTTGACCGTGGTCTTCTTCGCGGCCGGCGTGGCCTTCTTCGCGACCGTGGTCTTCGCCGCCGCCTTCTTGGCGGTGGTGGCCTTCTTGGCCACGGCCTTCTTGACCGTCGCGGAGGCGCCACCGGAAAGGCTGCCCTTCGGCGCCTTCTTCACGGACACCTCGCCGCCCTTGGGCAGCTTCTTGGTGCCGCTGACCAGGTCCTTGAAGCCCTGGCCCGCGCGGAAGCGGGGAACCGAGGTCTTCTTGACCCGGACGCGCTCACCCGTCTGCGGGTTAC
Source organism: Streptomyces sp. NPDC059564 (assembly GCF_042735575.1). Lineage (NCBI taxonomy): Bacteria > Bacillati > Actinomycetota > Actinomycetes > Kitasatosporales > Streptomycetaceae > Streptomyces > Streptomyces sp. NPDC059564. Next base: position 16,100 of record NZ_JBHWBP010000129.1, read on the forward strand.
GGGCGTAACGGGCCGGCCGGTCGACCTTCTCGAACGAGCCGAAGCCCGTGACCGAGACCCGGTCGCCCGCGACGACCGCGCGGACGATCGCGTCGAGTACCGCGTCGACAGCGTCCGCGGCCTGCTGGCGGCCGCCAACCTTGTCGGCAATCGCTTCTACGAGCTGCGCCTTGTTCACGTCTTCCCCTTCGGAGACTTCGCCAGAACGAATGTGTTCAAGCTTATTTCGCACGTTAGGCGGATATATACCGCAAATCAAACACGAAACGGGCTAATCACCCTAGTGCCGCAACGATGTAGGCCGTTACGGAGTTCCTTCGCATCAGTCGCCTTCAGGGAATCGACCCTCGTCGAGGTCCTTCATCAACCTGTCCAGGCGCCTTGCCGCATCGGCGAGATCGTGCTTCGCCGCAGCGGTGACGACCAACAGCTTCCGGGACAGCGCCATCCTTACGCCCTCCGGGACTTGCAGTGAGCGCACCCTTGTGTGTGCTTCTTTCAGCCGGTCCGCGACGAGTTCGTAGAGCTCGAGTTGACTGTCGCGTTCCATGCACAGATTGTGCCATCTGGGGCGAGTTGTCGCCTCACGGGGCCTCAACATACGGCTGTGCCCCCCGCCGGAAGGCGGGGGGGCACAGTGTTGCCGATGTGATCACCCAAAGGTGAATAAGTGCTGCTCAGGCAGGAATCAGGCCCGAATCGTGCGCGGCTTGAAGGCCGGGCGGGTGCTTTCGTAAGCGTCGATGTCCGCTTCGTTCTGAAGGGTGAGCGAGATGTCGTCCAGCCCCTCCAGGAGGCGCCAGCGGGCGTTGTCGTCGAGTTCGAACTCGGCCTCGACGCCTTCGGCTCGGACCTGGCGGTCGACCAGGTCGACGGTGACCTCGGCGGTGGGGTCGGCCTCGGTCAGCTCCCACAGCCGGTCGACGGTCTCCTGGGGCAGGACGACGGTCAGCAGACCGTTCTTCAGCGAGTTGCCGCGGAAGATGTCGGCGAAGCGGGAGGAGATGACCGTCTTGAAGCCGAAGTTCTGCAGGGCCCAGACGGCGTGCTCGCGCGAGGAGCCCGTACCGAAGTCGGGACCGGCGACCAGCACGGTCGCGCCGGCCCGCTCGGGGCGGTTCGTGACGAACTCCGGGTCCTTGCGCCAGGCCTCGAAGAGCCCGTCCTCGAACCCGTCGCGGGTGATCTTCTTCAGCCAGTGGGCCGGGATGATCTGGTCGGTGTCGACGTTGCTGCGGCGCAGCGGGACGGCCCGTCCGGTGTGGGTGGTGAAGGCTTCCATGGTTCTCAGACTCCGGCGTTCGCGGGGGCTTCGGACAGGTCGGCGGGCGAGGCCAGATGGCCCAGCACCGCGGTGGCGGCGGCCACCTGCGGGGAGACCAGGTGGGTGCGCCCGCCCTTGCCCTGCCGGCCTTCGAAGTTGCGGTTCGAGGTGGACGCGGAACGCTCACCGGGCGCCAGTTGGTCGGGGTTCATGCCCAGGCACATCGAGCAGCCCGCGTGCCGCCATTCGGCGCCGGCCTCCTTGAAGACCTTGTCCAGGCCCTCTTCCACGGCCTGGAGGGCGACGCGGACCGAGCCCGGCACGACCAGCATCCGTACGCCGTCGGCGACTTTGCGGCCCTCGACGATCCCGGCGACGGCGCGCAGGTCCTCGATGCGGCCGTTGGTGCAGGAACCTACGAAGACGGTGTCGACGCGGATGTCGCGCAGCGGCTGTCCGGCGGTCAACCCCATGTATTCCAGGGCCTTTTCGGCGGCGTGGCGCTCCGAAGCGTCCTCGTACGAAGCCGGGTCGGGGACGTTGGCCGACAGCGGCGCGCCCTGGCCCGGGTTGGTGCCCCAGGTGACGAACGGGGACAGCGTGGCGCCGTCGATGACGACCTCCGCGTCGAAGACCGCGTCGTCGTCGGTGCGCAGCGTCTTCCAGTACGCGACCGCCGCGTCCCAGTCCTCGCCGGCGGGGGCGTGGTCGCGGCCCTGGAGGTAGTCGAAGGTGGTCTGGTCGGGGGCGATCATGCCCGCGCGGGCGCCGGCCTCGATCGACATGTTGCAGATGGTCATGCGGGCTTCCATCGAGAGCTTCTCGACGGCTTCGCCGCGGTATTCCAGGATGTAGCCCTGGCCGCCGCCGGTGCCGATCTTGGCGATGATCGCCAGGATCAGGTCCTTGGCGGTGACGCCCTCGGCCAGCTCGCCGGTGACGGTGATCGCCATCGTCTTGGGGCGGGCCAGCGGCAGCGTCTGGGTGGCCAGCACGTGCTCGACCTGGCTGGTGCCGATGCCGAAGGCCAGCGCGCCGAAGGCGCCGTGCGTGGAGGTGTGCGAGTCGCCGCAGACCACGGTGGTCCCGGGCTGGGTCAGGCCCAGCTGGGGGCCCACGACGTGGACGACACCCTGCTCCACGTCGCCCAGCGAGTGCAGGCGGACACCGAACTCGGCGCAGTTCTTGCGCAGCGTCTCCAGCTGGGCCCGGGAGACCGGGTCCGCGATCGGCTTGTCGATGTCGATGGTGGGGGTGTTGTGGTCCTCGGTCGCGATGGTGAGGTCGAGGCGTCGGACCTTGCGGCCGGCCTGGCGCAGACCTTCGAAGGCCTGCGGGCTGGTCACCTCGTGCAGCAGGTGAAGATCGATGAAGAGGAGGTCGGGCTCGCCTTCGGCGCGCCGGACGACATGGTCGTCCCAGACCTTCTCCGCGAGTGTCCTACCCATCGCTTTCCCTCCGGCTCACCGTCCCGGACCCAGTGGTTCGTGGACCCGTACATACAGACTCGCTGGTTCTTGGAAAAATTGAACTTGCGTTTCACAGTGTGAGACGTGAATATCGTTTCATGGACAACTCTAGCGGCGTCGGCGTTCTCGACAAGGCAGCTCTGGTACTGAGCGCACTGGAGTCCGGTCCGGCCACCCTCGCCGGGCTGGTCGCGGCGACAGGGCTCGCACGACCCACGGCACATCGCCTTGCCGTGGCACTGGAACACCACCGGATGGTGGCGAGGGACATGCAGGGCCGGTTCATCCTCGGTCCGCGGCTGGCAGAGCTTGCCGCCGCGGCCGGCGAGGACCGCCTGCTGGCCACGGCCGGACCGGTGCTCACCCACCTCCGTGACGTGACGGGCGAGAGCGCGCAGCTCTACCGGCGCCAGGGCGACATGCGCATCTGCGTGGCGGCCGCCGAGCGGCTGTCGGGCCTGCGGGACACCGTCCCGGTGGGCTCCACGCTGCCGATGAAGGCCGGTTCGGCCGCGCAGATCCTGATGGCCTGGGAGGAGCCCGAGCGGCTCCACCGCGGCCTGCAGGGCGCGCGCTTCACGGCCACGGCCCTGTCCGGCGTACGCCGCCGCGGCTGGGCCCAGTCGATCGGCGAGCGGGAGCCCGGCGTGGCCTCCGTCTCGGCGCCGGTGCGCGGGCCGTCGAACCGCGTGGTGGCCTCCGTATCGGTCTCCGGGCCGATCGAGCGCCTGACCCGGCACCCGGGGCGCATGCACGCCCAGGCCGTCATCGACGCGGCCGCCCGCCTGTCGGAGGCCCTGCGCCGCTCCGGCTGACCCTCCCCTTCCGACCTCCCACCACCCCCGGGCCCGGGGGCGCGTACGACGCCGCACACGTCCTGTACTCGCGCCTCCGGGCCCGCACTTGTCCCTCTTGCCGGTCCGCTGCGATCAGCGGCCGGGAACAGCGAAGAGGCCCGCCCCCGTGTTAGCGGGGGGGCGGTTGTTTTGGTGACCCCCCCCCGCATCGAACCCGCGCAACCCCC
>NZ_JBHWBP010000130.1:0-19601 GCF_042735575.1 Streptomyces sp. NPDC059564
CTCCTCGAACACCCCCGCGAAGCGGCCGGTCAGCAGCCCCCGGAAGGCCTCCGCCACCTGCGCCGGGTCGTTCTGGAACACCCCGCACCCCCAGGCGCCCAGCACGAGCCGCCCGTAGCCGTGCAGGGCGGCCACCTCCAGGACCCGCTCGGCCCGCCGGGCCAGCGCGCCGGGGATCTCGTGGGCCCGCTCCGGCTCCTGGCGGCGGATCGTGCCCGCGTTCGGCGCCGGGGAGGTGAGGAATCCCGCCCGGAACGGGGTCTCCAGCAGATCGCCCCGGTCGTCGCGGAAGACCGGCACTCCGGGCGAGTGAATCACCCGGTCGGTGTAGAAGGTGCTCTTCCCCGCGCGGTGCGTCTCGTAGTACTCCGGGGCCTCCAGGAGGGTCTCGTAGAGCGCCGACGCGCGGCACAGGGCCTCCTCCTGCGCCTTGGCCCCGCGTACGTACCCGCCCCCGGGATTGCGGGCCGAGGCGTAGGTGAGGACGGCGACGGGACCCCGCTCGGCGAGGCGACGCGCAGCGACCGTGCTGCTCTCCCCCGTGACCTCGAAGCGCGTCCGGCCCGTCCCACCGACGGCCTCCCCGTCTGGAATGACCGGGTTTGGCCCATATATCCTGGTTCCGGCCTTGGCTTCCGCCAGGTCGGCGGCGAGGGAGATCCGCCGTCCCGACCGCGTCCGGTACCCACCGGTCGCCAGGATCGCCGCGTTCTCCCGGGCGATTTCACGCAATCTGCTGCTCACGCCGCCATCCTCGGGCCGAGACCCCGGGGAGGCAAAGGCATTTGTGCCCCGGGCACGGGTAGGCACGGGTGACAACCGGCCGACGAAACGGCCGCCGACAGGAGACGAGGTTCCGGTCATGACCGAGGACGCACCCGCTCCACCCGTGCAGGACTTCTCCCATACACCCCTCACCGAGTCGGGCGCCGAGGACCTGGTCCACGGCATCTGTTTCAAGACAGGCCCGCCCCGGCTGGTCGGTGCCGAGCTGGAATGGCTGGTGCTCGACGCCGAGCGGCCGTGGCTGCCGCTGGCGCCCGAGCGGCTGTCCGCGGGACACGAGGCGGCCCGCGCGCTGCCCCTGCGTTCCCGGCTCACCGTCGAACCGGGCGGCCAGCTGGAGCTGAGCTCGGCCCCGGCCGCCTCCCTCACCGACTGCGTGGACGGCCTCCAGGCCGACCTGGCCGCCGTCCGCGCCGCCCTCGGCGCCCGCGGCCTGGTGCTGCGCGGACTGGGCCGGGATCCGCGCCGCCCGCTGCGCCGCCTGCTGGCCAGCCCGCGCTACGAGGCCATGGAGACCTACTTCGACCGGACCGGCCCCGCCGGGCGGGCCATGATGCGCTCCTCCGCCTCCGTGCAGGTCTGCGTGGATGCCGGCCAGGAGGAGCCGGGCCCGCTCGGGCACGGCCGGCGCTGGCGGCTCGCGCACCTGCTGGGCGCCGTCCTGGTGGCCTCCTTCGCCAACTCCCCCGCGCACGAGGGCCCGTACCGGGGCTGGCGGTGTGCGCGGCAGGGCATCTGGAGCGACCTCGACACGCGCCGCTCCCTCGCCCCGCCGCTGGACGCCGAACCCCGCGCCGCCTGGACCCGGCACGCGCTGGACACCGAGGTGCTGTGCGTGCGGTCGCACGACGACGGCCCCTGGGAGGTACCGCGCGGGCTGACGTTCCGCGACTGGCTGCGCACCGGCGGCAGCGGTCACGGCCTGCGCCGGCCCACCGCCGAGGACCTGGAGTACCACCTCACCACCCTCTTCCCGCCGGTCCGGCCGCGCGGCCACCTGGAGCTGCGGATGATCGACGCGCAGCCGGGCGAGGACGGCTGGCTGGTGCCGACCGCCGTCACGCACGCGCTGTTCGACGACCCGGAGGCCGCCGAGACCGCCTACCGGGCGGTGAAGGCCCTGGCCGACGCCTACGGATCCGCGCGCGCCCCGCGCAACGCGCTGTGGCGCACCGCCGCCCGGGCCGGGCTGGCCGATCCTGACCTGCGCACGGCCGCCGCGGCCTGCTTCGAGGCGGCGGGCGAGGCCCTGCCCCGGCTCGGCGCGAGCGCACACGTGCAGGAGACCGTGGGCGCTTTCACCGATCGCTACGTACGGCGCGGCCGCTGCCCGGCCGACGACGCCGCGGAACAGGAACTCCTGCAGCCCGCCGGGAAGGGACAGCGCCCGTGACCACCGAGACCCACCCCGAGACCGGCACCGGGCGGCTGCGCGAGCGGGCCGTCGCCGCCCTGACCGCCGCCCGCGCCCGCACGGCCGCGCTGACCGACCCCGTGGACGACCGGGACCTGACCGCGCAGCACTCCCCCCTGATGTCCCCGCTGGTCTGGGATCTGGCGCACATCGGGAACATGGAGGAGCTCTGGCTGCTGCGCAACGTGGCCGGCCGCGAGTCGATGCGCCCCGAGATCGACCCGCTGTACGACGCGTTCGAGCATCCCCGCGCCGAACGGCCGAAGCTGCCCCTGCTGGGCCCGGACGAGGCCCGCCGGTACACGGCCGAAGTCCGCGGACGCGTCTTCGACCTGCTGGAGCGCACCCCGCTGGAGGGCACGGCCCTGCTCGACGGCGGTTACGTCTTCGGGATGATCGCCCAGCACGAACAGCAGCACGACGAAACGATGCTGATCACCCATCAGCTGCGGGTGGGCGCACCGGTGCTGACCGCGCCCGACCCCGAGCCGCCCGCGGGTCCGCCTCCGGCCGCGGCCGAAGTCCTGGTGCCCGGCGGCCCGTTCACCATGGGGACCTCAGCCGAGCCCTGGTCGCTGGACAACGAACGGCCGGCGCACATCCGGGAGGTGGCCCCCTTCTGGATCGACACGGTTCCGGTGACCAACGGCGCCTTCCAGGCCTTCATGGCCGACGGCGGCTACGACGAGCCCCGCTGGTGGGCCGCCGAGGGCCGGGAGCAGATCCGTACGCACGGCATCGAGGCCCCGCTGTTCTGGCACCGCGAGGGCGGACAGTGGCTGCGCCGCCGGTTCGGGGTGACCGAGCCGGTGCCCGCCGACGAGCCGGTGCTCCACGTCAGCTGGTACGAGGCGGACGCGTACGCCCGCTGGGCGGGGCGCCGGCTGCCCACCGAGGCGGAGTGGGAGAAGGCGGCCCGGCACGACCCGGCCACCGGCCGCTCCCGCCGCTACCCCTGGGGCGACGCCGACCCGACCCCCGCGCACGCCAACCTGGGCCAGCGCCACCTGCGCCCGGCCCGCGCCGGCGGCTACCCGGCCGGGGCCTCCCCGCTCGGCGTGCGCCAGCTGATCGGCGACGTGTGGGAGTGGACGGCCTCGGACTTCCTCCCGTACCCGGGGTTCCGCGCCTTCCCGTACCGCGAGTACTCGGAGGTGTTCTTCGGGCCGGAGCACAAGGTGCTGCGGGGCGGCTCCTTCGCCGTGGACCCGGTGGCCTGCCGGGGCACCTTCCGCAACTGGGACCTGCCCGTGCGGCGGCAGATCTTCTCCGGCTTCCGCACCGCGAGGGACATCTGATGTGCCGTCATCTCGCCTACGTGGGACCGCCGATACCCCTGGGCCGACTGCTCAGCGAACCTGAGCACTGCCTGGTGCGGCAGTCCTGGGAGCCGCGCGGGCAGCGCTACGGCACCGTCAACGCGGACGGCTTCGGCGTCGGCTGGTACGCCGAGGGCGACCCGGTCCCGGCGCGCTACCGGCGGTCCGGGCCCGTCTGGGGGGACGAGTCCTTCGCCGACCTCGCCCGCGTGGTGCGCAGCGGGGCCTTCCTGGCCGCCGTGCGCGACGCCACCGTCCCCGGGGCGGACGGGGAGGCCGCCGCCGCGCCGTTCACCTCGGGGCCCTGGCTGTTCAGCCACAACGGGAACGTACGGGACTGGCCGGACGCGGTGGCCGACATCGCCGCCGCCACCCTCCCGCCGCGGGAGATGCTCCAGCTGGCCGCGCGCACCGATTCCGCGCTGGTCTGGGCGCTGGTGCTGCACCGGCTGCGGCAGGGCGACGACCTGGGCACCGCCCTGGCGGAACCGGTCCGCGAGCTGGCCGGCGCCTCGCCCGCGTCCCGGCTGAACCTGCTGCTGACGGACGGCACGGCCATCGCCGCGACCGCCTGGGGGGACTCCCTGTGGTACCTCGCCGATCCGCGGGCGCAGCGGGTGGTCGTGGTGTCGGAGCCGTACGACGACGATCCCCGTTGGTGCGAAGTGCCCGACCGGACCCTGCTGACCGCCACCCCCGCACGGGTCGCCCTGACCCCCCTCAAGGAGACCACCCCGTGAACGACTTCCAGTTGACCCGGACCCTCGACGAGCACGCCGCCGAGACGGCGCTGCGCACCGACGTGCTGAGCGGGCTGACCCGCTTCCCGAAGGAGCTGCCGCCGAAGTGGTTCTACGACGCCCGGGGCAGTGAACTCTTCGAGGAGATCACCCGGTTGCCCGAGTACTATCCGACGCGCGCGGAGCGGGAGATCCTGCTGGAACGGGCCCAGGAGATCGCGTCGGTGTCCGGGGCGCGCACCCTGGTGGAGCTGGGTTCCGGCTCCTCGGAGAAGACCCGGCACCTGATCGAGGCGCTGCCCGCGCTGGAGACGTACGTACCGGTGGACGTGAGCGAGAGCGCGCTGACCGGTGCGGCCGAGGCCCTGCTGGCGGACCATCCCGGGCTGCGGGTGCACGCGCTGCTGGCGGACTTCACGCGGCCGCTGCGGCTGCCGGAGTCGGCGGGCCCCCGGCTGGTGGTGTTCCTGGGCGGCACGATCGGGAACCTGCTGCCGCCCGAGCGGGCCGTGTTCCTGGCGTCCGTACGGGCGATGCTCTCGCCCGGGGACGCCCTGCTGCTGGGCACGGACCTGGTCAAGGATGAGGCCGTGCTGGTGGCGGCGTACGACGACGCCCAGGGGGTGACGGCGGAGTTCAACAAGAACGTGCTCGCGGTGATCGACCGCGAGCTGGGGGCGGACTTCCACACCGCCGATTTCGCGCACGTGGCGGTGTGGAACCGGGAGCACGAGTGGATCGAGATGCGGCTGCGGGCCCGGGAGGCGGTGACGGTGAAGGTGCGGGCGCTGGACCTCGTGGTGCCGTTCGAGGCGGGCGAGGAGATCCTGACGGAGGTCTCGGCGAAGTTCCGTCAGGAGGGCGTCCGCAGGGAACTGGCCGCGGCCGGGCTGGAGTTGTCGCACTGGTGGACGGACTCGGCGGGACGGTTCGCGCTGTCCCTGTCGGTGGCGGACGGAGTCGCGGCGGGCGCGGGAGGCACGGCCGGCTGATGCGGCAGGGGTGAGGGGCGCTGCTGCGCGGGTACGCCCGCCAGCAGGTGCCGCTCCAGCCCGTCCGGCACCCCGTCCGGCGCCCCGTCCAGTACGGCCCGCCGGGCGGCCGCCGCGAGTTCCCGCCGGTCCGGGTACCGGCCCGGCGGGATCCGCGGCAGCAGCCACACCTCGGCGCGCACCCCGCGGGCCCGGGCGATCCGCCACAGGGAGGCGGTCAGCGGGTCGTCCCCGACGAAGGCGGGCGCCCCGGCGACGTCCCCGTCCGCCAGCCGGTAGCGCAGCCGCACCGGCTGTACGGGGACCCGCGCGTCCAGCGCCGCCTGGAAGGCGGCCCGCCGGAAGGGCCCCTGGGCGCGCCCGCACCAGGTGGACCCCTCGGGGAAGACCGTGACCCGGTCCCCGGCCAGCAGCGCCCGGGCGACGGTCTCGACGGTGCGGGGCAGGGCCCGGATCCGGTCGCGTTCGATGAACAGGGTGCCCGCCCGGGCGGCGAGCGCGCCGAGCACCGGCCAGGCGCCGATCTCGCTCTTGGCCAGCATCCGGCACGGCAGCACGGCGGTGACCAGCGGGATGTCCAGCCACGAGATGTGGTTGGCGACGATCAGCCGGCCCCCCTCCTCGCCGGGGGTTCCGTGCACGGTGATCCGTATTCCCAGGGCCCGCAGGAGCGCGGCCGACCAGGCCCGGATCAGGGCACGGCGGGGCCGGGCGGGGAGCAGCCGGACCGGCGCGGCGGCCGGTACGGCGAGCAGGAACAGGGCGAGGGCGGTGGCGAGCCGGAGCACCGCGCGCGGGACGCTCGCGGCCCGCCCGGGGTGACCGGCGCAGTCCTGCGGGGTGCAGGGAGCCGTGGGCAGCCAGACGCTCATGCGCCCGGGGCGAGCGAGAGGAAGTGGTTCAGGTAGCGCGGGTTGGTCCGGCGCAGGGAGAGCAGCACGTACAGGTCGGTGCAGCCGAATTCGGCGTCGAGGGCGGGCTCCCCGCAGACCCAGGCGCCCAGGCGCAGGTAGCCGCGCAGCAGGGGCGGCAGCTCCATGCGCCCGGGGACGGTCACGCCCTCGGGGCTCCACGGGACGTGCGGGGTGACGCGGTACTCCTGCGGGGCGAGGTTGCGGGCCAGGACGGTCTCCCGGGTGGCGGCGGCGAGCACCCCGCCGTCGGCCAGCGGGATCGAGCAGCACCCGGCGAGCCAGTTGTGGCCGGAGCGCTCCATATAGCGGGCGAGGCCGGCCCAGATCAGGGCGATGACGGCGCCGTTGCGGTGGTCGGGGTGGACGCAGGAGCGGCCGACCTCGACCAGGTCGGGGCGGATCGGGTCGAGGGCGGAGAGGTCGAACTCTCCGTCGGAGTAGAGGCGTCCGGCGATGGCGGCGCGCTCGGGGGGCAGCAGCCGGTAGGTGCCGACGACCTGCTCGGTCTCCTCGTCGATGACGAGGAGGTGGTCGCAGTAGGCGTCGAAGGAGTCGATGTCCAGACCCGGCTCGGGGCCGTCCAGGCGGGCGCCGAGCTCCCCGGCGAAGACCTGGTGGCGCAGGCGCTGGGCGGCCCGCACCTCGTTCTCGTCACGGGCGAGGCGGACGGCGTACCGGGGGGTGGCCGGGGCGGGGGGTGCGAGGGGGGACGGGGACAGGGGTGCGATCGTCATGGCTGCTCCTGATCCGGGCACGTGGGGGCCGGGCCGCAGGTGGCGGGCCCGGCTCCTTTACTTCTTCCGTGACCGGCTGGATTCGACATGACTGCTCAGCGGCACTTGGATGTGCGGACGCTGAACTCAGCGGACCGGTGTCCGCCGCGCGGGTCTCAGCGGTCGGAGCTGAGGACCTTGCTCACGGTGTCGGAGGCCGCTTTCGCGGCCTGTGCGGCGTCCTGGCCGTTCAGTACGGCCGTCATGTACGGCTTGATCGGGTTCTTCGCCTCGAGCTCGGCCCAGCGCGCGGATTTCGGGGTGGCCCGGCCCTGGGCGGCGCCGGGGGCCATGGCCGCGGCGCCGTCGTTGCCGTCGACCACATGGGCGAGGGTGGTCTTGTTGGGGACGTAGCTCATGGTGCGGGCGAGTTCCGTCTGCCACTTCTCGCTGACCAGCGCGGTGATCACGTCGACGGCGTGGGAACGCTGCTTCGTCCGCTCCGGGATGATGAGGTCGGAGCCGCCGGTGAAGACGGACCCGGCCTTGTCGGAGGCCTTGCCGGGGATGGGGAAGAAGCCGAGCTTGTCCTTGAGCGCGGGGTTGGCCGCCTCGATCTGGGCGGCCTGGCCGGGCGGGGCGATGATCTGCGCGACCTGGCCGCGGGCGAAGACCTCGGACTGCGGGGGCGTCTCCTCGTCGGCGCTCCTGGGGCCGTCGCCGAGGGCCTGGAGCTGCTTGTAGAAGGCCATTGCGGCCAGGGCCTTCTCGTCGTCGAGGGTGCCGACCCACTGGCCGCCGGCCTCCACGGCCAGGTCGCCGCCCTCGTCCCAGATGAACCCGGCGAGGACGTACCAGTTCTGGCCGGGGAGGTAGATGCCCTGCTGGTCGCCCTTGTCGAGCTTCTGGGTGTCGGCGATCCACTCCTGGCGGTTCTTGGGCGGTGTCTTGATCCCGGCGTTCGCGAACAGGTCCTTGTTGTAGATCACCACCCGGTTGGCGGCGTACCACGGGACTCCGTACTGGGCGCCGTTGACGCTGCCCGGGTCGGAGAGGCCCTTGAGCCAGTCCTTGCTGCCCCATGCGCGCAGGCCTTCGAGGGTGAGCTCGGAGAGGCCGCCGGTCTCGACGTACTGGGCGACCTGGGTGTTGCCGACCTCGATGACGTCGGCGCCCTCCTTCGCCGTGCCGTCGAGGACGGCGTTGACCTTGTCGCCGATGCCCTTCCACTCCTGGATCCTCACGTCCAGGTCGATGCCGGGGTGCTGCTTCTCGAAGTCGGCCGTGAACTTCGTGATGAACTCGTCGGAGGCGCTGCCCTTCATCAGCCAGAGGGTCACCTTCGCGGAGTCCGTTCCCGATCCGGCCGACTGGGCGCCGCAACCGGTCAGGGCGGCCGCCGCCGCGAGGGCCGTACACACGGCGAGGAAGCGCATCTTCACGAGGGTCACGGGGGTCACCTTCTGGGGATGGATCTCAGATGGCTTGAAATTGGCATAGACCAATGGGCGGGTCAACCCCCTTTCACCCGGGATTGTTCACGCAAAGTTCGCGGACACGCCCTTACTGGGGCACCGTGGAACAAGGCAACAGCGACGACTGGCGGGAGACCCCCATGTCCAACCACACCTACCGGGTGACCGAGATCGTCGGCACCTCCACCGAGGGCATCGATCAGGCCATCCGGAACGCCATCGCCCGCGCGGGACAGACCCTGCGCAACCTGGACTGGTTCGAGGTCACGCAGATGCGCGGGCACATCGAGAACGGCCAGGTGGCGCACTACCAGGTAGGGCTGAAGGTGGGCTTCCGCCTCGACGGCGAGGAGTGACGGGGGCCCCTTCGGGGTGCCCCGGATGCCTCAGGCGCGTCAGATGCCTCAGGCGCCTCAGGTGCCTCAGGTACGCCCCTCGCCCTCCTGAGCCGACTTGAGCTCCGGAGCCTCGGCCGCCCAGTTCGCCAGGACCACGCGGAAACCGGCGGCGCGGGCGGCCTGGCAGACGAGTTCGTCGTCGTCGACGAGCATCCGCACCTCGCGGTCCCGGGCGATCCGCTTGAGCACCTCCAGCTTGGTCAGCCGCGCCGGGCGCCGGTCCTGATTGCCGCGCATCCACACCCGGCCCTCGGGCAGGCCGTGCCGGGCCAGCCAGTCGGCGGTGTCCGCCCGGCAGCGCTCCGGGCGGCCCGTCAGGTACACGACCTCGCAGTCGGCGGCGCTCTCCACCGCCAGCGCGATGCCGCGCGCCAGCGGCGGGTCGGCCGGGGCCGCACCGAAGAAGCCCGCCCAGTCCCGGGGGCGGGCTTCCAGGAAGTGCTGCCGGTGGGCGGTGTCGGCGAGGGTGTTGTCGATGTCGAAGACGGCCAGCGGGCGGCGGGGTGCGGTCTCGGTCATGACGGCAGCGTAGGCGCCCCCACCGGCCCCGGCCGTGGCAGGGCGTGCACGGCGCGGTGGTGGGGCGGTTGGGCGGTGGCGCGGTGGGCCGGTGGGCCGGTGGGGCGGTGGGCCGGTGGGGCGGTGGGCCGGTGGGGCGGTCAGCCGGGGAATCCTCGACGCCGTCGCGCGTTGAGACCTGTGTGATCCCGAAAATCTCGATCCTCGACCGGTCCCGCACCCGCGAAGGACACCCCGCCCCGCAGGCACTGCGCGACACCGTGGAACTGGCCCGGGCGGCGGAGGACCTCGGCTACCACCGCTTCTGGGTGTCGGAGCACCACAGCGTGCCCGGCGTCGCGGGCTCCGCCCCGACCGTGCTGGCCGCCGCGGTCGCCGCCGCCACCCGGCGCATCCGCGTCGGCACCGGCGGAGTGATGCTGCCCAACCACCAGCCGCTGGTGGTGGCGGAGCAGTTCGGGGTCCTGGAGGCGCTGTTCCCCGGCCGCATCGACATGGGCCTCGGCCGCTCGGTCGGCTTCACCGGCGGCATCCGCCGGGCCCTGGGCCGCGACACCGGGGACGCCGACCGCTTCGAGGAACAGCTGGCCGAGCTGCTGGGCTGGATCGACGGCACCCAGCGGGCCCACCCCGAGGTGCACGCCCGCCCGGCGGAGGGGCTGCGGATCCCGCCGTTCGTGCTGGCCACCGGCGAGGGCGCCGGGATCGCCGCCCGCGCCGGACTGCCGCTGGTGGTGGGCGACCTGCGGGCCCGCGCCCGGGTCGCGGAGGTCATCGGGCGCTACCGCGAGCGGTTCCGGCCCTCCCCCTGGGGCTCCGCGCCCTACGTGGTGGTCTCCGGGACCGTCGCGGTCGCCGCCACCGAGGAGGCCGCCCGGCGGATCCTGCTCCCGGAGGCCTGGTCCCTCGCCCATTCCCGCACCCGGGGCAGCTTCCCGCCCCTGATCCCGGCCGAGGAGGTCGAGGCGCTGGAGATGACGCCCAAGGAGCGGGAGCTGTACGAGGGCGGCCTGACCGGGCACGTCGCCGGCACCGGGGAGCAGGTCGCGGCGGAGCTCGCCCGGGTCGCGCGGGCCACCGGCGCGGACGAGCTGCTCGTCACCACCTCCACGTACGACCGGACGGCCCTGCTGGAGAGCTTCGCCGGGCTGGCCCGGATCGCCGGACTGGCCTAGGGCCCTAAACTGGGGCGAATGCGCCACTCCCCCGATGTCCCCGCCCTCGACCGCGATGCCGTCGACCCCTGCGTACGGGTGCGGGGCGCCCGGGAGCACAACCTGCGCGGGGTCGACGTGGACATCCCGCGCGACACGCTGACCGTCTTCACCGGGGTCTCCGGCTCCGGGAAGAGCTCGCTGGCCTTCGGCACCCTCTACGCGGAGGCCCAGCGCCGCTACTTCGAGTCCGTGGCCCCGTACGCCCGGCGCCTCATCCACCAGATCGGCGCGCCGAAGGTGGACTCGGTGACCGGGCTCCCGCCCGCCGTCTCCCTGGAGCAGCGCCGCTCCTCCCCGGGCTCGCGCTCCTCGGTGGGTACGGTGACCCTGCTCTCCAACTCCCTGCGGATGCTGTACTCCAGGGCCGGTACGTACCCCCCGGGCGCGCCGCGCCTGGACTCGGACGCCTTCTCGTCCAACACCGCCGCCGGGGCCTGCCCTTCCTGCCACGGGCTCGGCCGCATCCACCGCACCCGCGAGGAACTCCTGGTTCCCGACCCCTCGCTGTCGATCCGTCAGGGAGCCGTCGCCGCCTGGCCGGGCGCCTGGCAGGGCAAGAACCTGCGGGACATCCTGGAGGTGCTCGGCCACGACGTGGACCGGCCCTGGCGGGAGCTGCCCGCGCGGGACCGCGAGTGGATCCTGTTCACGGAGGAGCAGCCGGTGGTCACCGTGCACCCGGTGCGGGACGCCGACCGGATCCAACGCCCGTACCAGGGCACCTACATGAGTGCCCACCGCTACGTGATGCGGACCTTCTCGGACACCAAGAGCGCCACCTTGCGGGCGCGCGCCGAGAAGTTCCTCACCGACGGGCCGTGCCCGGTGTGCGGGGGCCGCAGGCTGCGGCCGGAAGCCCTGGCGGTGACGTACGCGGGCCGCACGATCGCGGAGCTCGCGGGGCTGGCGCTGACCGAGCTGGACGGCGTACTGCACACGGAGGCACCGCGGGAGGAAGCGGCCCGGGTGCTCGCGGAGGACCTGCGTTCGCGGATCGGGCCGGTCGTGGAGCTCGGGCTCGGCTACCTGAGCCTGGACCGGACCGCCCCGAGCCTGTCGGCGGGCGAGCTCCAGCGGCTGCGGCTGGCGACGCAGCTGCGGTCGGGGCTGTTCGGGGTGGTGTACGTCCTGGACGAGCCGTCGGCGGGGCTGCACCCGGCCGACACCGAGGCGCTGCTCGGCGTACTGGACCGGCTCAAGGCGGCCGGGAACACCGTCTTCGTGGTCGAGCACCACCTGGACGTGGTGCGGCACGCGGACTGGCTGGTGGACGTCGGGCCGCTCGCCGGCGAACACGGCGGCCGGATCCTGTACAGCGGGCCGCCCGAGGGACTGGCGGGCGTGGCCGGGTCCGCGACGGCCCGCCACCTGTTCGCGCAAGCCCCGGCGGCCGGTCCGCGGCCGGTCCGCGCGGCCACCGGGTCGGTCCGCCTCACGGGCGTGGACCGGCACAACCTGCGTGACGTGACGGTGGAGTTCCCGCTCGGGGTGTTCACGGCGGTGACCGGGGTGTCGGGTTCGGGGAAGTCCACGCTGGTGGGCGAGGTGCTCGCGCGGGAGGTCGGCGGCCGGCTGGCGGAGGCGGACTTCCCGGTGCGGCGGCTGGTGGAGGTGGACCAGAAGCCGATCGGGCGCACGCCGCGCTCCAACCTGGCCACGTACACGGGGCTGTTCGACGTCGTGCGCAGGCTGTTCACCGCGTTGCCCGAGTCGAAGGCGCGCGGCTGGAAGGCGGGCCGGTTCTCCTTCAACGTGCCGGGCGGCCGCTGCGAGACCTGCCAGGGCGAGGGCTTCGTCTCGGTCGAGCTGCTCTTCCTGCCCAGTACGTACGCCCCGTGCCCCACGTGCGCGGGCGCCCGGTACAACGCGCCGACGCTGGAGGTGCGTTACGCCGGTCTGACCATCGCGGAGGTCCTCGGCCTGACGGTGGAGGCGGCCTCGGAGTTCTTCTCGGAGGTCCCGGCGGCGGAGCGCAGCCTGCGGGCGCTGGTGGACATCGGCCTGGGGTACCTGCGGCTGGGCCAGCCGGCGACGGAGCTGTCGGGCGGCGAGGCGCAGCGCATCAAGCTGGCGACGGAACTGCAGAGGCTGCGCCGGGACCACACCCTGTACCTGCTGGACGAGCCGACGACGGGCCTGCACCCGGCCGATGTGCGGGTGCTGCTGCGGCAGTTGCACGGGCTGGTGGACGCGGGGCACTCGGTGGTGGTCGTGGAACACGACATGGAGGTGGTGGCGGGCGCGGACTGGGTCATCGACCTGGGCCCGGGCGGCGGCACGGAGGGCGGCCGCGTCACGGCCTGCGGCCCGCCCCCGCAGGTCGCCGCCTCTCCCACCGCACGCACGGCTCCCTACCTGGCGCGGGCGCTGGGCCTGGCGTAGGCCGCGGCTGGAGCTGCGGCGGCGTGTGTCACGCGTCTCCGGGCAGGAGGTGCTGCGGGAGTTCGCGGAAGGTCCAGTGGCCCTGGGTGCGGGTGAGGATCCAGACGAGGTCGTAGCGGTCGGGGTAGGCGGCGGGGAGGCCGAGGGTCCGGTCGGCTCCGAGGGCCTCGATCAGGCGGGGGATGCCGGTGTGTTCCCAGCAGACGAGGGCGGGCGTCCGGGCGTCCAGCACGGCGCGCGCCAGGGCCGCTTCGAAGCCGAGGGCGAATTCACCGCGTACGGGCATCCGCAGGGCGGTGGCCAGGGGCTCAAGGGTCTGCTTGGACCGGGCGGGGGCGCCCGCCGGTCCGCCGGTCGCGAAGAGCACGGCGGGGCGCGGCAGCCGGGCACCGTCGGCGGGGGCGAAGAGCCGGTGCAGCTCTTCGGCGCGGCGCACGCCCCGGCCGGCGAGGGCGCCGGGGTGCTCGACGCCGTCGTCGTCCTCGCCGGTGTCCCCCGCGTACGGCTTCTCGGCGTGCCGCATCACCATCACGAGGGCGTCCTTCGCGGACGGCTGCGGGCCGGGCGCCGGGCCGCGGGCGGCGTCCCGCGCGGTGCACCCGGCCGCCGCCAGGGGTACGAGGGCGGCGGCCAGCACGCTGCGTCGGCGCGGTCCGGACCCGGCGGGGGCTTGTGGCATGGGGCCCACTGAACCGTACGGGCCGTACGCGTCCGCGGCGCGGCGCGGCGTACGGCCCGTACGAGCGCCCGGTCGGCCGATCGGATCAGCCGATCGGCGGATGGGCGGACCGGACCGGCGGGGCTCAGGTCTTGCGGACCGCGCGCAGCCACTCCTTGTTCATCGCGGCGATCGACGGCAGCGGGATGCCCTTGGGGCAGGCCGTGGCGCATTCGCCGGTCAGGGTGCAGCCGCCGAAGCCCTCGTCGTCCATCCGGGCCACCATGTCCAGCACCCGGGTCTCGCGCTCCGGGGAGCCCTGCGGCAGCACGCCCAGGTGGTTGACCTTGGCGGAGGTGAACAGCATCGCGGAGCCGTTGGGGCAGGCCGCCACGCAGGCGCCGCAGCCGATGCACTCGGCGTGCTCGAAGGCGAAGTCGGCGTCGGGCTTGGGCACGGCGGTGGCGTGCGCCTCGGGCGCGGATCCGGTGGGCGCGGTGATGTAGCCGCCGGCCTGGATGATCCGGTCGAAGGCGCTGCGGTCCACGACCAGGTCCTTGACCACGGGGAAGGCCGAGGCGCGCCACGGTTCGACGTCGATGGTGTCCCCGTCGGCGAAGGACCGCATGTGGAGCTGGCAGGTGGTGGTGCGCTCGGGGCCGTGGGCGTCGCCGTTGATGACGAGGCTGCACGCGCCGCAGATGCCCTCGCGGCAGTCGTGGTCGAAGGCGACCGGGTCCTCGCCGCGCAGGATGAGGTCCTCGTTGAGGGTGTCGAGCATCTCCAGGAAGGACATGTCCTTCGAGATGCCGTCGACCTCGTAGGAGGCCATGGCGCCGGGGGCGCCGGCGTTCGGCTGGCGCCAGACGCGCAGGGTGAGCTTCATGCGTAGCTCCGCTGGGTGGGGTGGACGTACTCGAAGACGAGGTCTTCCTTGTGCAGGACGGGTGCGGCCGCGGTGCCGCGATACTCCCAGGCGGCCGCGTAGCCGAACTCCTCGTCACGGCGGGCCGCTTCGCCGTCCGGGGTCTGGGACTCCTCGCGGAAGTGGCCGCCGCAGGACTCGGCGCGGTGGAGGGCGTCGAGGCACATCAGCTCGGCGAGTTCGAGGTAGTCGACGATGCGGTTGGCCTTCTCCAGCGACTGGTTGAACTCCTCGCCGCGGCCGGGGACCTTGATGCGCCGCCAGAACTCCTCGCGGATCTCCGGGATGCGGGCCAGCGCCTTGCGCAGTCCCTCCTCGGTGCGGGCCATCCCGCAGTACTCCCACATGAGTTCGCCGATCTCGCGGTGGAAGGAGTCGGGGGTGCGGTCCCCGTCGACGGCGAGCAGCTTGTCGAGGCAGTCGCGGGTCTCGCGTACGGCGGCCGCGGCCTCGGGGTGGCTGTCGTCGATCCGCTCGTGGTGCGGGTGGCGCGCCAGGTAGTCGTTGATGGTGGAGGGGAGCACGAAGTAGCCGTCGCCGAGGCCCTGCATGAGGGCGGAGGCGCCGAGGCGGTTCGCGCCGTGGTCGGAGAAGTTGGCCTCACCGATGGCGAACAGGCCCGGGACGGTGGTCTGGAGGTCGTAGTCGACCCACAGGCCGCCCATCGTGTAGTGCACGGCGGGGTAGATCCGCATGGGGACCTCGTACGGGTTCTCCGCGGTGATCCGCTCGTACATGTCGAAGAGGTTGCCGTACTTCTCGGCGACCTCGTCCCGGCCCATGCGGCGGATGGCGTCGGCGAAGTCGAGGTAGACGCCCTGGCCGCCGGGGCCCACCCCGCGGCCCTCGTCGCAGACGTTCTTCGCGGCGCGGGAGGCGATGTCGCGGGGGACGAGGTTGCCGAAGGAGGGGTAGATCCGCTCCAGGTAGTAGTCGCGCTCCTGCTCGGGGATCTCGGCGGCGGGGCGCGTGTCGCCCTTGGCCTTGGGGACCCAGATGCGGCCGTCGTTGCGCAGGGACTCGCTCATCAGGGTGAGCTTGGACTGGTGGTCGCCGGTGCGCGGGATGCAGGTGGGGTGGATCTGGGTGAAGCAGGGGTTGGCGAAGTACGCGCCACGCCGGTGCGCCCGCCAGACGGCGGTCGCGTTGGAGTTCATGGCGTTGGTGGAGAGGTAGAAGACGTTGCCGTAGCCTCCGCTCGCCAGCACGACGGCGTCGGCGTAGTGGGTGTCGATGCGGCCGGTGACCAGGTCGCGGGCGACGATGCCGCGGGCCACGCCGTCGACGGTGATCAGGTCGAGCATCTCGGTACGGGCGTGCATCTCGACGTTGCCCGCGGCGATCTGCCGGGACAGCGCCTGGTAGGCGCCCAGCAGCAGCTGCTGGCCGGTCTGGCCGCGGGCGTAGAAGGTGCGGGAGACCTGGACGCCGCCGAAGGAGCGGGTGTCGAGGAGTCCGCCGTACTCGCGGGCGAAGGGGACGCCCTGGGCGACGCACTGGTCGATGATCTCGACGGAGATCTGGGCGAGGCGGTGGACGTTGGACTCGCGGGCGCGGAAGTCCCCGCCCTTGACGGTGTCGTAGAAGAGGCGGTGGACGGAGTCACCGTCGTTGCGGTAGTTCTTCGCGGCGTTGATGCCGCCCTGCGCTGCGATGGAGTGCGCGCGGCGCGGGGAGTCGGAGAAGCAGAACTGGACGACGTGGTAGCCCTGCTCGGCGAGGGTCGCGCCGGCCGCGCCGCCCGCCAGGCCGGTGCCGACGACGATGATGCGGTGCTTGCGGCGGTTGGCGGGGTTGACGAGCTTGGCCTCGAAGCGGCGGCGGTCCCAGCGCTCGGCGATCGGGCCTTCGGGGGCCTTGGCGTCGGCGATCGGGTCACCGGTCGTGTAGTCGGCGTAGGCGGAGTCGGCGGCGTGTTCGGTGGTCATGGTCAGCTCACCATTCCGGTCATGACGGCGACGGGGACGGACACGAAGCCCGTGAAGAGGACGAGGGCCAGGGCGTTGGCCAGGAACTTCAGCGTCCGCTCGCGCCGGGCGCTGCCCGCGCCGAGGGTCTGGGCGGCGCTCCAGAAGCCGTGGCGTACGTGGAGGCCGAGGGCGGCCATCGCCACGATGTAGAGGGTGTTCCCGTACCAGGTGGAGAAGGTGGCGAGGACGTTCTCGTACGGGTGTCCGGCCCAGGCGCGCTCGTTGACGGTGAGGGTGGTCAGGTCGAGGAGGTGCCAGACGATGAAGAGGGCGAGGATGATCCCGCCCCAGCGCATGGTGCGCGTCGCGTAACTGGCACGGCGGCGCTTGCGCACGTACTTCACCGGGCGCGCCTTGATGTCGCGGCGGCTGAGCTGGTAGGCGCACACCGCGTGGGCGACCACGGCGGCGACCAACACCACGCGGACGATCCACAGGGCCCACTCGTGGTGCAGGAAGGGGGAGCCGAGGGTGCGCAGCCAGTGGGCGTAGCCGTTGAACTCGTCCGCCCCGAAGAAGATCTTGAGGTTGCCGAGCATGTGCACGACGAGGTAGCCGAGCATGATCAGGCCGGAGACGGCCATCACGGACTTCTTGCCGACGGTGGAGTCCCAGATGGTGCGCGAGGTGGACGGCCGTCGATCCGTCCGCGTTGCCAGAGCCATGTCATTGACCGTAGGGACCAAGGTCCCGAAAGGTCCAAGACATGGTGGAGCTGATCTCGATAGGCAATGACTATCGAGGGCGCTTCTCCGCCGCTAGCCTGGCGGTATGCAGTTCCAGCAGCTCGTCTATTTCGTGGCCGTCGCCGAGACCCGGCACTTCACCCGCGCCGCCGAGCGCGAGCACGTGGCGCAGCCCTCGCTGTCCCAGCAGATCAAGGCGCTCGAACGGGAGCTGGGGGCCGAGCTGTTCAGCCGTGCCCGGGGCAACATCACGCTCACCGACGCGGGCGAGGCACTGCTGCCGCTGGCCCGCCGGATCCTGGCCGACGCGGACACGGCGCGCCTGGAGGTGCAGGAACTGGCGCAGCTGCGGCGCGGGCGGGTGCGGCTGGGGGCCACGCCGAGCGTGTGCACGGGCCTGCTGCCCGCCGTCCTGCGGGACTTCCACAGGGCGCATCCGGGGATCGAGCTGCTGATCGAGGAGAGCGGTTCGCTCGACCTCGTACGGGAACTCGCGCGCGGGGTCCTGGACCTGGCGCTGATCGCGCTGCCGCTGCCGCCCTCGGCGCCCGCCCTGACGACGGTGGAGCTGCTGACGGAGGACCTGGTCGTGGTCTCGTCGGCCACCCTCCCGCCACCGGCGGGCGGCCGGGAGCCGGCCATCGCCGATCTGCGCGACGAGCCCATGGTCATGTTCCGCCACGGCTACGACCTGCGGGACCTGACCGTGGCGGCCTGCCGGGCGGCGGGCTTCGAGCCGGTGTTCACGGTGGAGGGCGGCGAGATGGACGCGGTCCTGGGCTTCGTGCGGGCGGGGCTGGGGCTCGCGGTGGTCCCGGCCATGGTCGTCGACCACGCCGACCCGGGCCTGCGCACCACCCGCCTCGCGGGCTCCCCCCTGCGCCGGACGATCGCCCTGGCCCACCGCACCGATGTGGCACCGCCACGCGCGGCCCGCGAACTGAAGCGCATGCTCGTCGGCTGACGGGCGCCGCGGCGAGGCGGTTCAGCGGGCCTCGTGGTGGACGCGCAGCCGCAGGCAGACGGCCGGGGCTCCCGCCTACGCCCGGGCCGGGAGGGCCTGGTCCAGGCCGTCGGCCAGTAGGGCGAAGGCGGTGTCGGCGTCGGTGACGGCGGCCGGGTAGGCCTCGTCGGCGCTCTGGCCGGCGGAGATCCGCCGGTAGTTCTCCCGGCCCAGCTCCCTGCGGACCGTCACCAGGTGCAGCGCCGCCAGCCGGGCGGTGAGCGGTGCCACCGACTCCCCCTCCAGGACGGCGGCGAGCAGCTCCACCTCGCGCGCCGTGTAGTGCGCCAGCCGGGATCCCAGACTCTCCGTCGAGTACAACAGCCCCTGGAAGGCGAGCACATTGGGATGGTCGCAGAGCCCGGTGATCGGGTCGCGCTCGGCGAGGGCCGCCAGGAAGTGCTCGCGCAGCGCCCGCACCGGCGTCCGGCCCGCCTCCCGGTCGCGCACGATGCGCGCCGCCTCGTCCTGATGGTCGGCGAACCGGTCGAGCACCAGGTCCTCCTTGCTCGGGAAGTACCGGAACAAGGTGGGCTTGGAGACCTCCGCGGCCGCGGCCACATCGGCCACCGACACGGCGTCGAAGCCCCGTTCCAGGAAGAGTTCCAGCGCCGTGGCCGCCAGCTGGCGACGCGTACGCAGCTTCTTGCTCTCGCGCAGACCCGTCGTGTTGTCCATGCCCCGAGCGTATCACAAAATCATGACCGGGTTAATTTCGTGACCGGGTTGCGTTTTCTTCCGCGACGCGCTTTCCTTGAGTCATCGACGACGGAAGGACATCCGATGACCGACGTACTGATCGCGGGCTCCGGCCCCACCGGACTGACCCTGGCCTGCGACCTGGCCCTCCGCGGCATCTCCGTCCGCGTGCTCGACCAGCGGCCGGCTCCGCACCGCGAGTCCCGCGGCAAGAGCCTCACCCCGGGCAGCCTGGAGGTCTTCGCCCGGCTCGGTATTGCCGAGCGGATCTCCGCCATCGGCACGCGGGACCTGGTCCTGCGCAAGTACTTCGACGGCGCCCACATCAACGACACTCCGATCGGCCTCGGGGTCCTCATCTCCCAGTGGCAGATCGAAGAGGCCCTGCGCGAGCGGCTCGCCGCCCTCGGCGTACGCGTCGAGTACGAGGCCCAGGTCGTGGACATCGCCCAGGAGGCGAGCGGGGTCGACGTACGGCTGGCCGCTGCCGCCCACGCTGGAGGGGTTCCAGCGGCTGTTCGACCGGCACGCCCGGATGGAGGGGATACGGCTGACGGATCCCACCTGGATGTCGGTCTGGCGGGTCAATGTCCGCATGGCCGCCCGGATGCGCGAGGGCCGGGTGTTCCTCGCAGGGGACGCGGCCCATGTCCACCCCATAGCCGGCGGACTGGGCATGAACACCGGCATCCAGGACGCGTCGGCCCTCGGCCGGGCCCTGGCCGACGCCCTGACCGGGAAGGGCTCGCTCGACACGTACGAGGCCGAGCGGCTGCCGGCGGCCGCCGAGC